>DASZVK010000094.1:0-3797 GCA_035547175.1 Solirubrobacteraceae bacterium | reverse complement strand
GCGGCCGAGCACCTGCGCGCGCACCTGGCGGCGCCGACGGAGGGCGTCGCCGCCGACGACGAGGAGCTGCTGGCGCTGATGACCGAGCTGTCCGTGCGCGCCGCGCGCGGCAACCCGACGCACGAGACGCTGCGCGTCGAGGAGCTCCAGCTCGAGCGCGCGCGGATCGACCGCGCGATGACGGCCGCGCGCGCCGGGGACGGCGGCAGCGTCTCCGACCTCGCCCGCGCCCGCGCGCAGGTGCAGGCCGAGCTCGACACGGCGATGGACGCCGCCGTGCGCGCGACCGGCTAGCGCACGCCGGCCACCACGACGCGCACCGCCGGAGGGCGGCGCGCCCGAAGCTCCGGGGGTGGGATTCGAACCCACAACCTATCGGTTAACAGCCGATTGCTCTGCCGTTGAGCTACCCCGGAACGGGGCTCTGCCGAGGATCATCGGCGCGACGCGCCCTGATGTTAGCCGCCCACCTGCAGGATCCCAGCTTCGGCTTCGGCATGGCAATTCGCGCAGAGCAGGACGCACTTGCGAGCTTCGGCTCGCAAGGTGTCGATCGCACGGGACAGGCCGCGACCGCCGATGGCGAAGCGCTTTGCGGAGGGGTCGACGTGGTGGAACTGGAGCGCTCCGGCGTACCGCTCGTATCCGCAGGCCGAGCATCGTCCGCCGAACTCCGCGACGAGCTGGGCCTTGACCTTACGGCGACGCCGGGTGACTGCCTCGGCGCGACAGCGAAGGCAGACGAAGCCATCGGCGCTGGGGCTGTAGCGGTGCATGGACGGTCCGCATTGCCTACAGCGCAGCTCGACGTCGGACGGCCCTCCGGCACGAGCCGCCGCAAGCGCCTGGACTCGACGTTCGTATTCGGTAGCGAGGGCGTATCGCCGAAGCCAGTGGCGAACGGTGCCATAGCTCCGATCGAGCTCAGCGGCGATCCTCCGCGAGTCGCTGCCACAAGACGAACACTAGTTCGAGTGCTGGACGGGGGTGCCTCGACGATCACAGCTCCTCGACCAGGTCCGCCCCGCGGACGGCGCCGTCGGCGACCGAGAGCGCGCGGACGCGGTCCCGCAGGGCCGCGTCGGCCAGCGCGCGACGCGTCGCCAGGCGGATCGCGCGCGGCGTCGCCAGCCGCGCCGGCAGCCGCAGGCCGAGGCCGGCCCAGGGCAGGCGCGCGGCGTTCTCGTTCATGTCCCCGGCGGCGGGCACCGCGAGGACGGGGACGCCGCAGGCCAGCGCGCGCGCCAGCGTGCCGTGGCCGGCGTGGCAGATCACCAGGTCGCAGCGCGGCATCGTGCGCGCGTAGGAGAGCCACTGCACGACGCGCGCGTTGGGCGGCGTGCGCAGCTCGCGACCCGCGGCCGGCCGGTGGCCGGTCGCCAGCACGCGCAGCGGCTCGCCGGCCAGGCCCTCCAGCGCCGCGCGCAGCAGCCGCTGCTCGGCGTCCTGCGTGGTCGACGGCGCGACGAGCACGAGCGGCCCGTCGCCCGGCGGCGGCTCGACGTCCGGCGCCTGCGGCTCGAACAGCATCGGCCCGACGACGTGCACGTGCCCGGGCCAGCGGCGCGGGGGTTCGAGCTCGGGCAGCGTCGCCACCAGCACCAGGCGCTCGGACTGCCCGCCGAAGGGACGCTCCTGCGGCGCCAGCCCCAGCCGCCGGCGCGTCTCGTTGAGCTCGCGCCGGCCGCGCTCCAGCCCGATCGCCACGAGCCCGTCGGTCCGGGCCCACAGCGCGCGCCCGAGCCGCGTGCGCGCTGGCCGCGCGCCGATCGAGAACGGCGGCATGCCGCGCTCGACCACCGGCCACAGGTGCGGCACGAGCGTCGCGAACGGCACGCCCGCGCGCTCGGCGGCGAGTGCCGGCGCCAGCGTCAGCACGTCGGCCACGACGACGTCGGGCGCGACCGCCGCCAGCAGCGGCTCGGTGTCGAGCGTCGCGCGCACGACCGCCTCGTAGGGCGCCAGCGGCCGCTCGCGCGTGGGGAAGACGTGGTACTCCGGCGCCGGGGCGAAGGCCATGCCCAGCGCCCGCACCGGCTCGCGCCAGCGCTCCCACGTCTGCAGCGTCACCTCGTGGCCGCGCGCGGCCAGCTCGCGCCCGAGCGCGATCGCCGGGAACGCGTGCCCCGGGTCGCCGAACGCGCCGAGCAGGAACCGGCGGCGCGCGGCCACGGCTACGCCGCCTCCTCGAGCCTCATGGGTCCGCGAATCCAATCAGCTAGCGTCAGGGCCGATGCGTCTCACCCGTCGCGCGCTCGCCGCGCTGCTGTCGGTCGCCGCGCTCGTCGCGGCCTCGTGGGCGGCGGTCGCCGACGGCGCCGCCGGCCCGCCCCTGCCGCGGGCCGCGGGCCTCACCTGGGCGAAGGTCAAGAAGGCCTACGGCGAGCCGCTGTCGTTCGCCCCCGGATCGTCGGTGATGGTCAAGGGGACCAATCGCGTCCCGTTCCTGCTGCTCGACGCCAAGGCCAACGTCGTCGAGGGCGCCCAGGTGGCGGTCTACACGATGCGCAACGACGGCACCGGCGTCCGCGGGCCGTTCCGCGCCACCTTCCAGCCGTTCGGGGTCAAGCCCGCGTACCTCTCGCGCACGACCGCTTCGGACCCGAACGTTCACAAGGGCTTCTACGTCGCCCGCGTGCCGTCGGCCAAGGGCGGCCCGACGGCGCTGTTCGCGCTCGCGCGGGTCAAGGGCAGGCTGCTCGCGACCGGCCCGAACACGGTCGGGCTCACGCTCAAGCGCTCCCAGGAGCCGCCGGCCGTCGGCCAGAAGGCGATCAGGATGCACACGCTGACGCCGGTCGACACCGATGGCGACTACTCCAAGCTGACGACGCGCACGCCGCCCGACAAGGACCTCGTCGGCACGGACTTCGCCAAGGTCGTCGGCCGCAAGCCGGTCGTGCTCGTGTTCGCCACGCCGCTGCTGTGCCAGAGCCGCGTCTGCGGGCCGACGGTCGACGCCGCCGAGCAGGTCAAGGGCGTCTTCGGCAACCGCGTCGCGTGGGTGCACCAGGAGATCTACGTCGACAACGTCGTCAAGAAGGGCCTGCGCCCGCAGGTGCGCAAGTGGCGCCTGCCGTCCGAGCCGTGGGTGTTCGTGATCGACGCCAAGGGGACGATCGTCGCCCGCAGCGAGGGCGCGATCTCGGTGCCCGAGCTGACCGCGATGGTGCGCAGGGCGCTGTAGGGCGGCGCTGCACTAGCGTCTGCACCGGGCCAGTAGCTCAGTGGTCAGAGCGCCGGGCTCATAACCCGAGAGACCCTGGTTCGAGTCCAGGCTGGCCTACTCCGGCGCCCGCATGGATACTTGCCGCCATGCCCGACGGCGCGCGCTCCGAGCTCGGCGACCTGCTGCACTGGGTCGCCGACGCGGCGAGCGCGTTCTACGACGGCCTCGACCGGCGCCCGGTGTTCCCGGACGCCTCGCTGGCCGAGCTGCGCCGGGCGCTCGACGTGCCGCTGGAGGACGACGGGGTGGCGGCCGACGTCGTGGTCCGCGAGCTCGCGGCCGCGGCCGACCGCGGGATCGTCGCCTCGGCAGGCGGTCGCTACTTCGGCTTCGTCGTCGGCGGCAGCCTGCCGGCGGCGCTCGCCGCCGACTGGCTGACCTCGGCGTGGGACCAGAACGCGGGCCTCTACGCGATGGGCCCGGCGGCGGCCGTCGCCGAGGAGGTCGCCGGCCGCTGGCTGCTCGACGTCCTCGGCCTGCCCGCCGGCGCCTCGTTCGGCTTCGTCACCGGAGCGCAGATGGCCAACGCGAGCGCCCTGGCGGCCGCCCGCCACTGCGTGCTCGAGCG
>DASZVK010000093.1:0-1953 GCA_035547175.1 Solirubrobacteraceae bacterium | reverse complement strand
CGCGTAGACGGCCTCGACCTGCGCGGCGGTCATCGCCGGGACGCTCGCGACGACGTCGCCGGGAGCCGACGGGTCGAGCACCGCGATGACGCCGTCGCCCTCGGTCGTCCACTCCCCGCGGACGAGGTTGGCCATCAGCGGTGGGGGCGGGGTCACCGCGCGAGTCTGCCACGCGCCACGTGTACGGAAACGCATCCAATGCTTGCATCGCCGGCCCCGCGCCGCTTGGCACGATGGTCGCGCTCGGGCCATCGCGCCCGCGTCACCGTCATCACGCGACAAGGCAGCGCAACGAGTGTTCATCGTCGACTCGCAGGTCCACATCTGGAAGGAAGAGACCCCCGACCGGCCCTGGGTCCCCGGCGCGCGCGAGCGCATCCGGCTCAACGGACACCGCGAGGAGGCGTTCCTCTACGAGGAGTGCCTGGAGCTGATGGACGAGGCCGGCGTCGATCGCGTGATCATCGTGCCGCCCTCCTGGGAGGGCGACCGCATCGACTACTCGCTCGAGGCCGCCGAGGCGCATCCCGACCGCTTCGGGATCATGGCCCGCGTCCCCCAGAACAAGCCCGAGGAGGGCAAGGCGCTGATGCGCGAGTTCGCCGGGATCCCGGCGATCAAGGGCATCCGCCTGACCTTCCACCGCCCGATCGACCGCAACTGGATGATCGACGGCACCTGCGACTGGATCTGGCCCTACGCCGAGGAGCTCGGCATCAAGGTGATGGTCCACGCGCCGATCTGGAAGGCCGAGCTGGGGCAGATCGCCGAGCGCCACCCGGGGCTGCGGATCATCATCGACCACATGGGCATCCTCGCCCGCTCGGTCGACGACGCGATCGGCTACTGGGTCTCCGAGACGGCCGACCTCCACGTCCACCCGAACATCTCGGTCAAGGTGTCGGCCGTGCCCGGCTACTCGACGCACCCGTACCCGTACGACAACATCACCAAGTACGTGCGCGAGATGGTCGAGAAGATGGGGCCGCAGCGCTGCCACTGGGGGACCGACATCACGCGCCTGCTCGGGCACGGGCTGACGTGGAAGGACACGATCGAGCACTTCACCAAGCACATGGGCTTCAGCGACGACGAGCTCGAGTGGATCATGGGCCGCGGCCTGTGCGAGGTGCTGGACTGGCCGCTGCCGGTCAACGCCTGAGCCGCGATGGCCGCCGACCGCATCGACGGCGGCGAGGGGGTGCTCGACGCCCTCCGCATGCTCGGCGTGGAGTACGTCTTCTCCTCGCCGGGCTCGGAGTGGGCGCCGGTCTGGGAGGCGCTGGCCAGGGCGCGCCGCGACGCGACCCCCGGTCCGCGCTACGTCGACCTCACCCACGAGACGCTCGCGGTCGGCATGGCGACCGGCTACGCGCTGGTCACGGGCCGCGGCCAGGCGGTGCTGCTGCACGCCGGGCCGGGGCTGCTGCAGGGCGCCTGCGCGATCCACGGCGCGCTGCTGAGCGGCGCGCCGATGGTCGTCTGCTCGTCGGAGTCGGTGACCTACGGCGAGGGCGACGGGCCCGACCCGGGCGGCCAGTGGTACCGCAACCTGTCGGTCGTCGGCGGCCCGCACGCGTTCGCGGCGCCGTGGGTCAAGTGGTCCAACCAGGCGCCGACGCCCGCCGTGCTTTACGAGATGGTCCTGCGCGCCGGCGAGATCGCCGCGCGGCCGCCCGCGGGGCCGGTGTTCCTCAACGTGCCGCTCGAGACGCTGCTGGCCGAATGGACGCCGCCGGCGATCCGCCGCCCGGTCGCGCCGCGCGGCATGCGCGTGAGCCCCGTCGGCGAGACCGACCGCGTCGCCGGGGCGCTCGTCGCGGCGCGCCGGCCGGTCGTGCTTACCGAGAGCGCGGGCCGCGACCCGCGCGCGTTCGCGGCGCTCGTCGCGTTCGCCGACGCGCTCGGCGTCGCCGTCGTCGAGCCGGGCTCCGCCGTCTGCGCGAACTTCCC
>DASZVK010000092.1:0-3389 GCA_035547175.1 Solirubrobacteraceae bacterium | reverse complement strand
GGAGCCGACCCCGCGGAGGCGCGCTGATGGGGCCCCACCGGGGTCTCCCCACGGATCCGCTCGACCCGGCGGGGCGAGCGCCGGGGGCCGACGCGCTGCTCGAGGTCTCCGACCTCGTCAAGCACTTCCCGATCCGGGCGGGGCTCCTCGGGCGCCCGGTCGGGGCGGTGCGCGCCGTCGACGGCGTGTCCTTCGACGTGCGCCGCGGCGAGGCGCTGGGCATCGTCGGCGAGTCGGGCTGCGGCAAGTCGACGACGGCGCGGATGATGCTGCGGCTGCTCGAGCCGACGTCGGGGTCGATCCGCATGGAGGGCCGCGACATCGCCCACCTCTCGCGCCGCGAGCTCAAGCCGCTGCGCCGCGAGATGCAGATGGTCTTCCAGGACCCGTACTCGTCGCTGAACCCGCGCAAGACGGTCGGCTCGATCATCGGCGAGCCGTTCGCGATCCACGGCGTGGAGCCCGACGCCGACGCGCGCCGGCGAGCGGTGCGCGAGCTGATGGACCTCGTCGGGCTCAACCCCGAGCACTACAACCGCCACCCGCACGAGTTCTCCGGCGGCCAGCGCCAGCGGATCGGCGTCGCGCGCGCGATCGCGCTGCGGCCGAAGCTGCTGATCGCCGACGAGCCGGTGTCGGCGCTCGACGTCTCGATCCAGGCGCAGATCCTCAACCTGCTCTCCGAGCTGCGACGCGAGCTGGGGCTGACGCTGGTGCTGATCGCCCACGACCTGTCGGTCGTGCGCCACATGTGCGACCGCGTCGCGGTCATGTACCTGGGCAAGGTCGTCGAGCTGGCCGAGGGCGACGCGCTCTACGCCCGCCCGCGCCACCCCTACAGCGGGGCGCTGCTCAGCGCCGTGCCCGTGCCCGACCCCGAGCTCGCTCGCTCGCGCGAGCGCCAGGTGCTCGGCGGAGACGTGCCGTCGCCGAGCGCGCCGCCGGCCGCGTGTCGCTTCCACACGCGCTGCCCGCGTTTCGTGCCCGGCCACTGCGACGTCGACGAGCCGTTGCTGGAGGCGCGCGGGGGCGACGGCGTCGTCGCCTGCCACTACCCGCTCGACGGCGGCGAGCCGGCCGCGCGGGCACCCTCGGCGGCGTGAGCGTGCCGGCGTTCGAGGGCGTCAGGGAGTTCCCCGAGGGGACGCGCACCGCGGCCGACGCGGCCGCGGCGATCGGCTGCGACGTCGCCCAGATCGTCAAGTCGCTGGTCTTCCGCGACGGCGACGAGGCCGTGCTCGTGCTGTGCAGCGGCGCCAACACGGTCGACGAGGCGCGCCTGGGCGTGCGCAAGGCCGACGCGGCCTTCGTGCGCGAGCGGACCGGCTTCGCGATCGGCGGCGTCGCGCCCTACGGCTGGGCCCGGCCGCCGGCGCGGACGCTGGTCGACGAGGACCTGCTCGCCTTCGACGAGGTCTGGGCCGCGGCCGGCTCGCCGCGCCACGTCTTCCCGCTCACGCCGGCGCAGCTCGTGCAGCGCACGGGCGCGACGGTGGCGGACGTCAGGCCGGCGGGGGCCTAGCCCTCCTCGTCGTAGAGCGACTCGCGCGCGACCTCGCGCGCGCGGGCGTCCCAGATCGACACCGACAGCGTGTCGCCGCGGTAGTCGTCGGGGGCGAGCAGCGTGAAGCGCCCGTCGTAGAGCGGGCACTGGTCGACGGTCACGGTCACGCGGCCGCCCAGCTCCGCGGTCGCGATCGAGCCGGGCGGGAGGGTCGGGATCAGCGGCGTCCCCCAGACGAGCGTCATCTGGGCGCGGGCGTCGCCCTCGCCGCGCCAGCTCCCGACGACCTCGTCGCAGAGGTCGACCTTCCACTCCGGGTGCGCCTCGGCGGTCTCCTCGGTCACGTCGGCCAGCGCGATCACGTCGTGGGGCTCCTCGCCGGGCCGGTAGGAGACGTAGCCGAACAGCTCGAGCCCCGTCGACGTGCGCGCGGTCGCGGGCACGAAGCAGCGCCCGGCCCAGCCGCGCTCGGGGAACCACGTGATCTCCCCGACCTCGCCGACGTCGTCGAGCCGCGCGGCGGCGTCGAGCAGCTCGTCGCGCAGGCGCTCCTCCCAGTCGCCGGAGGGCAGGCCCTCGCGGGGCAGGTCGGCGGCGAAGCGGGGGATCGGGCGGCTGTCGGGCGGCATCGGTCCGGGGAGTATGCCCGTGCCCCATCCATGGGGCACTTCCGGGATCGACGGAACGCCCCGTTCCGTCGACCGTTCGGCTCCGCCGCGCTCTAGAGCTCGAGCATCAAGGTCACCGGCCCGTCGTTGACGAGCTCGACCTCCATGTGCGCGCCGAAGGCGCCGCCGGGTGCGCCGAGGCGGTCGCGGACGCGCTCGTAGAGCGGCCGCGCGCGCTCGGGCGGCGCGGCCGCCGTGTAGCCGGGGCGGTTGCCCCGGCGCGCGTCGCCGTAGAGCGTGAACTGGCTGACGACGAGCGCCTCGCGGTCGCCGAGCGGCTCGTTCATGCGGCCGTCGGCGTCGTCGAAGACGCGCAGCGCGCGCAGCTTGTCGGCCATCCGGTCTGCCACCTCGGGCGTGTCGTCGTGCGTGACGCCGAGCAGCACCAGCAGCCCCGGCCCGATGCTCGCCAGCGTCTCGCCGTCGACGCGCACCGACGCCCGCGTGCAGCGCTGGACCAGGGCCCGCATCAGGCCTCGCGCAGCTGCGCCGCCGCCTGCTCGGGCGCGACGACGTTGAGGTGCACGCCGGCGCCGAGCTCGAGCCCGGCGAGGTGGGTCAGCCGCGGCACCACGTCGATGCGCCAGCAGAAGTGCTCGGCGCCGCGCGGCGCGGTGCGCACCCACAGGTTCAGCGGCGGCGTCGCGCCGAGCACGCGCGCCAGCCGGCGCAGGCCGTCGTGCAGGAGCCGCGCGCCGGTCGGGCCGTCGTCCTCGAAGCGCGCCCGCGGCACCCGCGGGGCGAGCATCAGCTGGTAGGGCAGGCGCGACCCGTAGGGCGCCATCAGCACGGCCTCGTCGTCGATCGCCACGATCCGCTCGCGGCGGCGGACCTCCTCGGCGACGAGGTCGCCGAGCAGGTTCGAGCCCAGCGTGCGCGTCGCGTGCGCGCCGAAGCGCTCGCGCTCGCGCGCGATCTGCGCCGGGACGAAGTCCAGCGCGTAGAGCTGGGCGTGGGTGTGCGGCAGCGACGCGCCCGCCTCGCGGCGCTCGTTGACGATCAGGTGCAGGCAGGCGGCGCGCGCCGCGTGCGCGCGCATGCGCTCGCGCCAGACGTCGACCGCGGCGACGACCTGCGCGGCGTCGAGCAGCGCCAGCGACGTCACCGGCGCCGGCGCGTTGACGATCACCTCGTGCGCGCCGCGCGCGGGGAGCGCCGTGAACAGGTCCGGGTGCGAGGACGGCTCGGGCTCGGCGCCGTCGTCGGACAGCGCCGGG
>DASZVK010000091.1:0-5150 GCA_035547175.1 Solirubrobacteraceae bacterium | reverse complement strand
TGGAGCCGTACTGGAACTTCCCGAGCTTGTCCGTCGTGAGGAACGAGCCGCCCGCGAAGTTCGCCTCGCTGCCGAAGACGCGGTCGAGCTCGGTCGGGTGCCCGCAGCTCTCGTGGACCTGGAGCCCGACCTGCGAGCCGTCGAGGAGCACGTCCATGACGCCCGAGGGGCACCGCTCGGCCGGGAGGAGCTGGACCGCCTCGGCGGCCACGCGCGGCGCGGCGACCAGCGCGACGTCGACGAGCACCGACACCGCGACGCGGGCGCCGGGCCCGAGGCCGTGGGCGTGGCCGGGCAGCTCGGCCAGCAGCTCGCCGGCGCCGTTGGCGCGCACGCGCAGGCGCGTCGACGAGCCCAGGAACGTGCGCTCGAGCACCTCCGCCTCGCCGTCGGGCGTCGCGTCGACGCCGATGCTCTCCGGCCGCAGCAGCACCTCGACGATCCCCGACGCGGGCGGCTCGCCGTCGAGCTCGGCGGCGATCTCGCGGCCGAGCACGCGCACGCGGCCGGCGGTCGCGAGCGTCCCGGCGACGTGGTTCATCGCGCCGACGAACTCGGCCACGAAGGCCGTCGCCGGGCGCGCGTAGACGACCTCGGGCGCGTCGATCTGCTCGAGCCGCCCGGCGCGCATCACGCCGACGCGGTCCGCGATCGACAGTGCCTCCTGCTGGTCGTGGGTGACGAACATCGTCGTCGTCCCGGTGCGCCGCTGGATCGCGCGGATCTCGTCGCGGAGCTGATGGCGCACGAGCGCGTCGAGCGCCGAGAGCGGCTCGTCGAGCAGGAGGACGGTCGGCTCGATCGCCAGCGCGCGCGCGAGCGCGACGCGCTGCTGCTGGCCACCCGAGAGCTGGTGCGGGTAGCGGTCGGCGGCGTCGGCGAGGCCGACGAGCTCGAGCAGGTCGCCGGCACGCTTGCGCCGGGCGTCCTTGGCCTGGCGGCGCATGCGCAGGCCGAAGGCGACGTTGGCGCGCACGTCCATGTTCGGGAACAGGCTGTAGGCCTGGAAGACCATGCCGATGTCGCGCTTGTTCGTCGGGATCCTCGTGATGTCGCGCTCGCCGACCGTGATCGTGCCCGCGGTCGGCCGGTCGTAGCCGCCGAGCAGGCGCAGCGCGGTCGTCTTGCCGCAGCCGGACGGCCCGAGCAGGGCGATCAGCTCGCCCGGCGCGATGTCGAGGTCGAGGCCGGCGAGCGCCGCGACGTCGCCGAAGTGGCGCTCGACGCCGGTGAACGTGACGCCGACGCTGGCGTGCTCGGTGCTCATCAGATCACCCGGACGGAGGTCGAGCCCCGCCTGCGCCCGGCGGCGAAGGACAGGGCGAAGAGCAGCAGGAAGACGAACAGCAGGCCGACGACCGAGAGCGCGACGGAGATGCCGGGGCTCGTCTGGCCCACCTGGATCAGCTTCACCGGGAGCGTCACGTAGAGCATGATCGTCGAGATCACGACCTCGCCGAGGCAGAGCGCGATCGTCAGGAAGATCGCGCCGAGCACCGCCGTCTCGACGTTGGGCAGGACGACCCGCGTCAGCGTCTGCAGCCACGACGCGCCGAGGCTGCGCGAGGCCTCGACCAGCGTCCGCAGGTCGATCGCGGCCAGGCCCGTGTCGATCGCGCGGTAGGTGAACGGCAGCGCGAGCACCACGTAGATCGGGGTCAGGCCGGTCAGCGGATGGTCGAACCAGAGCTTGACCAGCCACAGCGGCGCGCTGCCCTGGAGCTGCGCCAGGCCGGCGGCGAGCACGATCGGCGGGACGACGATCGGCAGGACCGTCGCGCTCTCCAGCAGCAGCGTCAGCCTCGGTAGCCGCAGTCGCACCAGCACGACGGTCGGGAGCATCAGCACGACGACGACGATCGCGGTGATCGCCGCGATCTCCAGCGACTTGAAGAGCGCGTCGCGCAGGTCGCGGTTGCTGACGATGTCGACGTAGTTCTGGAAGCCGTACCTGCCGTTCTCCTGCTGCAGGCTGAAGTCGACCGAGGCGGCGAGCGGGCCGAGGAAGAAGATCGCGGCCAGCGCCAGGATCGTGACCCGCCAGAGCGGGACGCGCCGTGCGCTCATCCGAGCCACCTCCGCGCGCGCCGCGCCACCAGCCCGTAGCCGACCATGATGATCAGGACGATCGCGATCATCTCGACGCCGAGCGTCAGCGCGATCCGGTCGGAGCTGACGAGCACGTTGCCGCTGATCGCGGCGTTGATCTCGGCCGGCACCAGCGGGATCGTCTGGCCGACCAGCGCGAGCGCCGTCGCGTAGGCCGAGAAGGCGTTGCCGAAGAGGATCAGCAGCGCGCCGACGAAGGCCGGCGTCATCACGGGGATCGCGACGTGGCGCAGGTACCCCAGGCGCGACGCGCCGAGGCTCTCGGCCGCCTCGCGCCACTGCGGGCGCAGGCCCTCGAGCGCCGGCGTGATCAGGATCACCATCATCGGGATCTGGAAGTAGACGTAGGCGAGGCCGACCCCGAACATCGAGGAGATGTTGAAGCCGTGCGCGTAGAGGTCGATGCCCACGTCCTGCAGCCAGCCGGTGACGACGCCGCCGGGGGCGCGGCCGAGCGTCGCGATGAAGGCGAAGGCGAGCGGCACGCCGGCGAAGTAGGCGAGCACGCCGGAGGCGCTGGAGACGGTGCGGCGCAGCAGCCCGCCGGGCTTGCCGGCGACGACCGCGGCCGCCAGCCAGGTGCCGAAGATCGCGCCGACGAGGGCGGTCCAGGCCGAGAGGATCAGGCTGTGCTCGAACGCGGTCCCGTACTGGGGCTGCGTGAAGCTCTGCGAGAAGTTGTGCCAGGTGAGCTGGTTCGAGTCGGTCGTCAGCGAGCCGTGGACGACGACGTACAGCGGCAGGCCGAGGAACAGCAGGACGTAGACGGTGAACGGCAGCATGCCGACCCATGCGCCGCCGATCGCGGAACGACGGATCCCGCGGCGCCGAGGCGCCGCGGGATCGTTGCCGACGACGAGTGCCTGCGCTTCCGAGCTCAAGCCGGGAAGGCGGCGGCGATCTTGGTGCCGGCCGCGGTGGACTGGGACGCCGTCGGGAGGACCGGCGTGCCGGCGACCTTCGGCAGGGCCGCATAGGCCTTCTTGTCGTGCTTGCCGGCCTTGACCAGCGCGGGCAGCTCGACCGGGCGGGCGCCGCCCTGGAGCCAGATGTTCTGGCCCTGCGTCGAGTAGAGGAACTCCTCCCACAGGCGCGCGGCGGCCGGGTGCGGGGCGCTCTTGCTGATCGCCTGCACGTAGTAGCTGCCGAACGCCGTGCCCTTCGGGTCGACGACCTTCCACTGGTTCTTGAACTTCGCCGGCAGGCCCCAGGCGCTGACCGTGTTCAGGTAGTCCCAGTTGATCAGGATCGGGCACTGGTGCTTCTCGACGACCGCCGCGCTGTTGCAGTCGGTCGCGTTGAGGTTGCCGTTCGACTTCAGCGCGTTGAAGAAGTCGATGCCCGGCTGGACGTTCGCCGCCGAGCCGCCGTTGTTGACGGCGGCGGCGTACACGGCGGCCGTCGCGGCGGCGGCCTGGCCGATCGCGCCGTTCAGCGAGACGTCGTTCTTGTACTGCGGGTCCTTGAGCTGCGCCCAGGTCGTCGGGCAGACCTTGAGGACGGTCATGTCGCAGCCGAACGAGATGTATCCGCCGTAGTCGTTGAACCAGAGGCCCTTGGGGTCCTTGGCGTTGGCCGGGATGGCGCTCCAGGTCTGGACCTTGTACGGCGCGAACAGGGCGGTGATGTCGGGGGTCGTGAACGACTGGCCGACGTCGACGACGTCCGGCGCCGTGCTGCGGCCCTTGCCCTGCTTGATCGCCGTGATCTCGTCGGCGGAGGAGCCGCTCGGGTTGATCTCGGTGATCTTGATGCCCGGGTAGAGCTTCTTGAACGTCGAGAGCTCGACGCCGTAGTTGGCCCAGTTGTGGGGCAGCGCGATGACGTTGAGCGCGCCCTCCTTCTTGGCCTCCGCGACCAAGGCGCCGAACCCGCCGCCGGCCTTGGCCGACGTCGCCTTCGACCAGTCGGTCGCCGCCCCCGAGCCCGCCGGAACGGCCAGCGCGACCGTCGCCACGGCCGCCGCCGCGGCGGCGCCCGGGACGAGCCGTCGAAACTGCTTGGACATGTGCTCTCCTTGTCGTCCTGTGGAGGCCGCGAACGTAAGGGCAGCCGGCGGGGCGTTTGTGTCGAAGATGTGTCGCTCGTGTGTCAATGAGGTGATGGGGCGACGGCCCCGCGGGGGGACGCGGTGACGCTCGTCGTCGCCCATCGCGGCGCGCACGGCCCCGGCGTCGCCGAGAACAGCCCGGCGGCGTTCGAGCGCGCGATCGCGCTCGGCGCCGACATGGCCGAGCTCGACGTGCGCCGCGAGGCGTCCGGCCGGCTCGTCGTGCGCCACGATCCGCTGGGGGCCGGGGGAGGGCGCGCGCCGGAGGCGCCGTCGCTCGCCGACGTGCTCGCGCTCTGCCGCGGGCGCCTGGCGCTCGACGTCGAGCTCAAGGAGGACGGCTACGTCGCCGAGGTCGCCGCGCTGCTCGACGCCGGGACCGAGCCGGGCGCGCTTGTCGTGACGTCGTTCCTCGACGCCGTCGTCGCCCAGCTCGCCGAGCTGCTGCCCGGCGTGCCGCGTGGGCTGCTCGTCGATGCCGACGCCGGCGCCCTCGACGGCGCCGCGCTGTGCGCACGCGCCGCGGCGTGCTCGGCCACCGGCCTGGCGATCCCGGCGTCGCTGGCCGACGACGACCGCCTCGACGCCGCCCGCCGCGCCGGGCTGGGCATGGTCGTCTGGGACGTCTGCGCCGGCCCCGAGATGGCCCGCCTGCTCGCCGACGAGCGCGTCGAGGCGATCTGCACCGACGACGTCGCCGAGGCGGTCGCCGCGCGCCGCGCCTCGCCGCCGGAGGCCTCCTCACCAGGACGTGGTTGAGCTTTTGGGCCGCATATCGGCCCGAACCTCAACCACGTGCGGGGAACTCGACCGCGAAGCGGGCGCCGCCCAGCGGCGAGTCCGCGACCGTGACCCGCGCGCCGTGCAGGCGCGCCTGCTGGGCGACGAGCGCGAGGCCGAGGCCCGATCCCGTCGGCTCGGCGCCGTCGAGGCGGGCGAACGGGGCGAAGATGCGCTCGCGCTCGGCCTCGGGCACGCCCGGGCCGTCGTC
>DASZVK010000090.1:0-10380 GCA_035547175.1 Solirubrobacteraceae bacterium | reverse complement strand
CGCGCCGGCGACGCTCCCCGCCGGCTGGCGCCTGCTGTTCTCCGACGACTTCTCGGGCTCCTCGCTGAACACCTCGACGTGGGGCGCCTACGGGCCCAACTGGCCGGGCAACGGCGGCAACGGCCTGCGCGACGGCAGCGCCGTGTCGGTGGGCGGCGGGGTCCTGACGATCACGGCCCGGATGGTCGGCAACACGCTCGTGTCCGGCGCGGTGGCCAGCCGCCTGAACTTCACCTACGGGCGCATCTCGTTCCGCGCGCGGACGGACCCCGACCCGTCGCAGGCGACCAGCGGCGTCGTGCTCCTGTGGCCGCAGCTCGACGCGTCCTGGCCGGCGGCGGGCGAGGACGACATCTACGAGACGGGCAACAACCCGACGCGCAGCTGGTTCAGCTCGTTCGTCCACTACGGCGCCGACAACCGCCAGTACTGGTTCGGGCACGACGCCGACGCCACGCAGTGGCACCAGATGGTCATGGACTGGACGCCGAGCGCGATCCGCTTCTACCGCGACGGCGTGCTCGAGGGCACGGTCACCGACCCGGCCGCGATCGCCAGCACGCCGCACCACCTGTGCATCCAGCTCGACGCGCAGGCGCAGCGCATGGGCGCCTCCGTGCGGATGCAGGTCGACGACGTCGCGGTCTACGGCCCCGGCGGCTGAGGGCGGCCGCCATCCGGCGGCGCGGCGAGCCTCCCGCGCAGGTAGCCGGCGGCGGTGACGCCGACCCCGGCGAGCAGCGCGCCCGCCCGCAGCAGACCGCCGGCGTCGCCACGGGCCGCCTCGGCGAGCGCCCGCGCGAAGCCCGAGGGCAGCGTCCTGGTCACGTAGCGCCGCTCGGCCGAGAGGCCGTCGCCGGCGCCGACGAGCCGCGCCACCACCGCCTTGGACAGGCCCTCCGACCAGCACCGCGCCAGGTAGTAGGACCATCGGGCCCGCTCGGGGACGACCTCGTGGTCGACGACCGCGGTGGGTGCCTGCACGACGACCGCTCCCGGGGTCCGGCGGCACAGCCGGATCGACAGCTCGGTCTCCTCGCAGCCCAGCGGCGTGCGCCCGACGCGGCCGAGGCCGGCGGAGAAGCCCCCGGCCCGCAGGCCCGCGTCGCGGCGCAGCGACATGCTGGCGCCGATCGGGTTGCGGATCTCGACCGCCCGCTCGGCCACCCCCCGGTAGGTGCAGCCGACGACCCACAGGAACTCGTCGGGCAGCCAGCGCGGCCGGCGATCGACCCAGCGCGGCAGCACGACGCCCCCCGTGCCCACCACGCGCGGGTCGGCGTAGGCCGCTGTCAGCCCGGCGAGCCAGCCCGGGCGGGCCACCGCGTCGTCGTCGAGGAAGGCGACGACGTCCCCGCGGGCGTGGGCCAGCCCGGTGTTGCGCGCGCCCGAGAGACCGCGCGTGCCCGCGTTGGCGACGACGGCCACCTGCGGGAACGCCGCCCGGACGCGCTCGGCCAGGGCCTCGTTGTGGTCGACCACGACGATCGCCTCCAGCGGCGGCGGCTCCTGGGAGAGCGCCGAGCGCAGGCTCACGCAGAGGACGTCCCAGCGCCGCTCGGTGTAGGCGCAGACGACGACCGAGGTCGTCGGCCCGGGCCGGTCCGCGCGTGCCGGGGGCATCTGCGGCTACGATAGGCGCCCGCTGGCCGATCCCCGCGCACACGCCGGAGAGGACGATGAGGTGGGTGCGTCGTCGCATGCGCCCGGCGCGGCGACGCCCGGGACGGGCGCTCGGCCGCTGCGGATCCTCTACGTCACCCCGCGCTACCTCCCCGAGCGGGGCGGCACCGAGGTGCACACCAGCGAGGTCGCGCGGCGGATGGCCGAGCGCGGCGCCGAGGTCGGCGTGCTGACGACCTTCCGCGGCCCCGAGCCGCCGCCCGAGGAGGAGGACGGCGGCGCCGTGCCGGTGCGCCGGGTGCGCGCGTGGCCGCGGCGCAGCGACTACTTCTTCGCGCCCTCGCTGCCGTCGGCGATCCGCGCCGCGCGGCCCGACCTCGTCCACTGCCAGAGCTACCACACGTTCGTCGCGCCGATGACGATGCTGACCGCGCTGCGCGCCTCGATCCCCTACGTGGTGACGCTGCACAGCGGCGGCCACGCCTCGCGCATGCGCATGCGGCTGCGCCCGCTGCACGTCCGCCTGCTGCGGCCGCTGCTGCTGCGCGCGCGCGCGCTGATCGCCGTGTCCGCCTTCGAGGCCGACCTGTTCGCCCGGCGGCTCGGCGTCGCGCCCGAGCGGTTCACGGTGATCCCGAGCGGGATCGACCTGCCGCCCGTGGCCAACCCCGCGCCGCCCGTCGACCCGACGCTGATCCTGTCGATCGGCCGCCTGGAGAGCTACAAGGGCCACGACCGGGTCATCGCGGCGCTGCCCGCCCTGCGCCGCCGGCGGCCGGGCACCCGCCTGCGCATCGTCGGCAGCGGGCCCTACGAGGCGCAGCTGCGGCTGCTGGCCTCGCGGCTGGGCGTGGCGGACGCCGTGGTCATCGAGCCGATCGCCAGCGACGACCGCGGCAAGCTGGCCGAGCTGCTGAGCCGGACGGCGGTGGTGACCGCGCTGAGCGAGTACGAGTCCCAGGGCCTGGCCGTGCAGGAGGCGATCGGGCTGGGCCGCCCGGTGGTCGTCACCGAGGGCAGCGCCCTGGACGAGCTCGCCGGCTACCCGAGCGTCGTCACGGTCGCCGCCGAGGCCGGGGCCGACGACGTCGCCGACGCGGTGTCCCGGGTCCTCGACGCGGCGCCCGCGCCGGCGCCCGCGCTGCAGACGTGGGACGCGTGCGCCGCCGCGCTGTGGGAGGTCTACGGCGCCGTCCTGGGGAGCGGCGCGGACGCGGACGCCGGCTAGCCCGGCGGCGCCCCGCTCGCGCCGTCTCGCGATGCGCATCCTCATGGTCAGCGACTTCTACGCCCCCTACGTGGGCGGCGTCGAGGTGCTGGTCGGCGCGCTGTCGCGCGAGCTGGCGCGGCGCGGTCACTCGGTCGCCGTCGCCACGCTCGGCCGCGACGACCTCCCGCCCCACGCCGTCGAGGACGGCGTGCGGGTCCATCGCCTGCGCGGGCTGGCCCAGCGCTTCGACGGGCTGTTCGCCGCGCCGGACCGGCCCTGGGCGCCGCCCGCGCCCGATCCGCTGCTGGCGCGCGGCCTCGCCGCCGTCGTGCGCCGCGAGCGGCCCGACGTCGTCCACGGCCACGACTGGCTGGCTCGGTCCTACGTGCCGGCCGCGCGCCGGGGACGCCGGCCCGCCCTCGTGCACAGCCTGCACTACTACACGCTGCGCTGCTCCACGAAGACGCTGATGCGCGCGGGCGCGCCGTGCGCGGGCCCGGGACCCGTGCGCTGCCTGCGATGCGCGGGCGCGCACTACGGCGCGCCGAAGGGCGCGCTCGTCGCCGCGGCCCAGCTGGCCTGCTCGCGCCTCGACCTCGCGCTGGTCGACCGCTTCCTGCCGGTCAGCGAGGCGACCGCCGCCGGCAACGGCCTGCGCGGCGCGCGGCACCGCTACCGGGTGATCCCCAACTTCGTCGGCCCGCCGGGCGACGCCGCCCCTCACCGCTCGCTGCTCGCCACCCTGCCCGGCGAGCCGTTCCTGCTGTTCGTCGGCGACCTGCGCCGCGACAAGGGCGTCCACGTGCTGCTCGACGCCTACCGGCGCCTGCGGCGCCCGGCGCCGCTCGTGCTGCTGGGCAAGGTCGGGCCCGAGGGCGTCCCCGACCTCCCCGACGACGCGCGGCTCCTGGAGGGATGGCCGAACGCGGCGGTGCGGGCGGCGATGGCGTCGGCCCTCGCCCTGGTGGCCCCCTCGATCTGGCCCGAGCCGTTCGGGATCGTCGTCGCCGAGGCGCTGGCCGCGGGGCTTCCGGTCGTCGCCTCGGCCGCCGGCGGCATCCCCGAGGTCGCCCGCCACGAGCGCGAGGCGCTGCTCGTCGCACCGGGCGATGCGCCGGCGCTGGCCCGGGCGCTCGAGCGGATCGTCGGCGACGAGGCGCTGCGCGAGCGGCTCGCCCGCGCCGCCGCGCTGCGCGCCGGCGCCTTCACGCCCGAGGCGGTCGTGCCGCAGTTCGAGGCGGTCTACCGCGAGCTGCTGGACGCGCGGTCGGCCGCCTCGCCGCGGCTGGGCTAGGCACGCCCGCGGCGGGCCCGGCTGCGGATCAGCACGAAGGCGACCGAGACGATCAGCAGCAGCGCCCCGATCCAGAGCCCGGTCCACGATATGTCGGCCACGGTCTGGCGCAGGCCATGGTGATGGTTGCCGAGGATCCCCGACAGCGCGAAGCAGGCGAGGGTCCAGGCCGCCAGGCCGATCAGCACGCGGCGCGTGAGGACGGGAGATGTCATGGCGTCGTTCATGGTGCCGACCGTACGCCGGGCAGGTCCCGCGCACATCTGCCGCCGGGGCGATCTCGGCGTCGTCCCGGCGGCGGATCCCGCGTCGTCCCGCGGACGGACGCGCCGCGCGCACGGTCCGAGATAGCGTTGCCGAGTGCGCGCGTGGCTGACCCCGTCGGATCCGCGATTCGAGCTCGCGCTGGCGGTCCTGCTCGCCCTGGCGGCGCGCGTCGAGCTGGCGGTCGTCGACGTGCCGGCCACGCCCGTCCGGACCGCGCTCTGCCTGCTGATGGCCGCTCCGATCGCGCTGCGCCGGCGCCTGCCGCTGCTCGCCGTGACGCTGACATCGCTGGCCGCAGGCGCGGAGTCGGCGCTGCCCGGCGACGACGGCCAGACGATGATGCCGATCGTCTGCATGCTGCTCACGGCCTACGCGGTCGGCGCACGCTGCGCCGGGTGGCGCGTCTGGGCCGGCGGGGCGATCGCCGCGGCCCTGGGCGCCGCATCGATCACGATCCGGGAGGGCTTGGCGAGCGACCTCGCGCTCGGGATCGTCCTCCCGGCGATCGGCGTGCTGATCGGCAAGGCGGCCGGCGTGCTGCGCCTGGAGACCGAGGTCCTCGAGGAGCGGGCGACGGCGCTGGAGCGCGACCGCGACCGGCACACGCGCCTCGCGATCCAGAGCGAGCGTGGCCGCATCGCGCGGGAGCTGCACGACGTGATCGGACACTCGATCAGCGTGATGGGGGTCCAGGCGGGCGCGGTGCGCAGCGTGCTGCCCGACGGCATGCCGCGCGAGCGCGACACGCTGCTCGCGATCGAGCGCGCGGGCCGCGAGGCCGTCGGCGAGATGCGTCGTCTGATCGGCCTGCTGCGCACCGACGACGACGTGCTCGACGGCCCGCGCCCGTCGCTGGCGCGCGTGGAGTCGCTCGCCGAGGAGATGCGTGGCGCCGGTCAGGACCTGGCGCTGGCCGTCGAAGGAGACGTCGGCGGCCTGACGCCGGGCGTCGACCTGGCGGGCTACCGGATCGTCCAGGAGGCCCTGACCAACGCGCTCAAGCACGCCGCCGGCGCGCGGGTCACGGCGTCGGTCGTGCTCGCGGGCGACGTGCTCGAGATCGACGTCGCAGACGACGGGCCGGGACCGGCGCCCCTGGACGGGCACGTGGGCCACGGGCTGCTGGGGATGCGCGAGCGCGCCGCCCTCTACGGCGGCCAGATCACGACCGGCCCCGGGCCTTCGGGCGGCTTTCGCGTCCACGCGCTGCTTCCGGCGGCCCGCGACCGATGAGCATCCGCGTGCTGATCGTCGACGACCAGGCGATGGTGCGCGCCGGCTTCTCGATGATCCTCGGAGCGGCCGGCGACATCGACGTCGTCGGTGAGGCCGGCGACGGGCGCGAAGCCGTCGCAGCCGCGCGTCGGCTGCGCCCGGACGTGGTCGTGATGGACGTGCAGATGCCGGTGCTCGACGGGGTGGCGGCGACGCGCCAGATCGTCGCCGCCTCCGACGCGGCGCCGCGGATCCTCGTCGTGACGACCTTCGACGTCGACGACTACGTCTACGACGCGCTGCGCGCCGGGGCCAGCGGCTTCATGCTCAAGAACGCGCCGCCCGAGGAGCTCGTCGCCGCCGTGCGCGTCCTCGCCCGCGGCGACGCGCTGCTCGCGCCGGCCGTGACGCGGCGCGTGATCGCCCGCTTCGCCCGGCAGGCGGCGCCCGCGACGACGGCGGCCAGGCTGGACGAGCTGACCCAGCGCGAGCGCGAGGTCTTCGCGCTCGTCGCCCGCGGGCTGTCGAACGCCGAGATCGCCGACCGGCTCGTCGTCTCCCACGGGACGGTCAAGACGCACGTCGCCCGGATCCTGATGAAGCTGGGGCTGCGCGATCGCGTGCAGGCGGTCGTGCTCGCCTACGAGTCCGGCGCCGTCGCGCCGGGCCAGGGCGACTGACGCCGCGTTGCGCCCGCGGCGAGGGCGGCGCGGCGAAACCGCGGCGTAGGCGCCCTGAAACCGGTGCCGCCTAGCTTCCCCGCCATGACCAGCGAAGCGACGCCGGCGGTCCACGCCGCCGGCCTGGTGAAGGCCTTCGGCGACCTGCGCGCCGTCGACGGCATCGACCTCGAGATCGGCCGCGGCGAGATCTTCGGCGTGCTCGGCCCGAACGGGGCGGGCAAGACGACGGTGCTGCGCATGCTCGCGACGCTGCTGCCGATCGACGCCGGCGAGGCCCGCGTGTTCGGCGTCGACGTCGCCCGCGAGCCGCACCGCGTCCGCCAGCTCATCGGCGTGACCGGCCAGTACGCGTCGGTCGACGAGAACCTGACCGCCGCCGAGAACCTGTGGCTGTTCGGCCGCCTGCAGGGGATCGGCTCGGCGGAGGCCCGCGAGATCGCCGCGCGCCTGCTGGCGCAGTTCGGGCTCGAGGACGCGGCCGACCGGCCGCTCGCCCAGTTCTCCGGCGGCATGCGCCGGCGGCTCGACCTCGCGGCGAGCCTGATCACGCGGCCGCCGCTGATCTTCCTCGACGAGCCGACCACCGGCCTGGACCCGCGCACCCGCGGGCAGATGTGGGACACGATCCGGGGGCTCGTGTCGGACGGCTGCACGGTCCTGCTGACGACCCAGTACCTCGACGAGGCCGACCAGCTCGCCGACCGGATCGCCGTCATCGACCGCGGCCGCAAGGTCGCCGAGGGGACGCCGGACGAGCTGAAGGCCTCGGTCGGCGACTCGACGCTGCAGCTGCAGCTCGCGCCGGGCGCCGACCTGGCGCTGGCCCGCGACGTCGTCGGCCGCGCGCTCGGCGCCGAGCCGGTGCTGACGCCCGAGTCCGGGCGGATCAACGCGCCGCTGGCCGTCGCCGACCGGGCCGCGGACGCGCTGATCGCCCTGCGCGAGGCCGGCGTGCCGATCGCGTCGGTGAGCGTC
The DNA here is from genome assembly GCA_035547175.1 of Solirubrobacteraceae bacterium. GTDB lineage: Bacteria > Actinomycetota > Thermoleophilia > Solirubrobacterales > Solirubrobacteraceae > BP-464. Next base: position 3,113 of record DASZVK010000090.1, on the reverse strand, counting down.
GCCAAGCCGACGCTCGACGAGGTCTTCCTCGCGATCACCGGCCACGACACGGGCCAGGGAGACGAGTCCGGCGATCAGGCCCTCGACCACGACGAGCCCGCCCTGGAGGTGGCCCGATGAGCACCGCCGCAGTCCCCGCCGCAGTCCCCACCGCCCACGTCGACCCCGCCGCCGCGGTCGCCCGCACGCGCGCCCACACGAGCCTCGCCGAGACCCTCGCGCAGACGCTCTCGATGGCCTGGCGCGCGCTGAAGGTCATGCGCCGCAACCCCGAGCAGTTCTTCGACGTCACGCTGCAGCCGCTGCTGTTCACGGCGATGTTCGCCTACGTGTTCGGCGGCGCGATCTCCGGCGACGTCGGGCGCTACCTGCCGCTGATGATCCCCGGCATCGTCGGCCAGACGGTGCTGACGACGTGCATGGCCACCGGCGTGCAGCTGCGCGAGGACATGGAGAAGGGCGTCTTCGACCGCTTCAAGTCGCTGCCGATCGCGCGGATCGCGCCGCTGGCGGGGCCGATGGTCGCCGACCTCGTGCGCTACCTGATCGCCGCGGGGCTGACCTTCGCGATGGGGCTGGTGATCGGCTACCGCCCGCACGGCGGCGTGCTCGGCGTGCTGGCGGCGATCGTGCTGGCGGTCTTCACCGGCTGGTCGATCGCCTGGATCTTCACGTGGATCGGCACGATCGCCCGCAGCGCCCGCAGCGTGCAGGGCATCTCGATGATGATCCTGTTCCCGCTGACGTTCCTGTCGAACGCGTTCGTGCCGGAGAGCACGCTGCCGAGCGGGCTGCGCGACTTCGTCAAGATCAACCCGGTCTCGCACCTCGTCTCGGCCACGCGCGACCTCGCCAACCACGCGACGGTCAGCGGCGAGGTCGGCTGGACGCTGCTCGCGGGCGTCGTCGTGATGGCGATCTTCGCCCCGCTGGCGGTGCGCAGCTACAAGCGCCACCTCTAGCCGGGCAGCCCGGCGACGAGCTCGCGCGCGGCGTCGAGCAGCTCGGGCGCGCGGCGGTCGCCGAGGCGCGCGCGCAGCTCGGCGATCCGGCCGGGCGCGCGCGCCTCGGCGTACGGCGCGACGCGCTCCCAGGCCATCGTCGGGAACATCCGGCTGTAAGCGAAGCGGTCGGCGAGCACGAGCAGCTCGATCGCGCGCTCGGCCGGCGCCGCCTCGCGCAGCAGGCCCCAGGCGCCGAGCGCGAACAGCCCGAGGCCCGCGACGGGGTAGTCGAGGTGGGGATCGGCCGCGTCGAGCATCCGCAGCGCGCGCTCGCGGCAGGCGGCCAGCAGCCGGCGGGCATGGGCCTCGTCCGCGGCGCTCGCCGCGTGGTGGGCGTGCGCCACGAGCGCCGTCGACTCGCCGAACACCGTCCACGGCTCGACGCCGGTCGACTCGATGCCCGGCAGCCGCAGCGCGGCCAGATCCGCCGCGCACTCGCGGTAGAGGCGCAGCCCGGCGGCCGCGTCGCCGCGGGCCAGCGCGAGCTCGGCCGCGCCGAACCGGCGGAAGGCCGGCGCGCCGATCATCGCCCGGCCGTCGTCGATCGCGTAGACCCGCTCGAGCTCGGCGGCGGCGTCGTCCAGCCGGCCCTCGGCGATCGCGCAGAGGACGAGCAGCGTGCGCAGCTGGACGACGTCGTCGGCCGCGCCGAGCCGCTCCATCACCGGCAGCGCCGCGCGGGCGTGCGCGCCCGCCGCCGCCGTGTCGCCCAGGTGCATCGTCAGGTCGGCCAGGCGGGTGCGCAGCACCGCCGGCGTCCACGGCCCGTCGTCGGCGACGAGCGCCAGCGCACCCTCGGCGGCCTCGACCGCGCCGACCGGGTCACCGACGTTCTCGCGCAGGTGGGCGAGCCACTGGCGGGCCGGCAATGCGACGTGGCGGTCGGGGCTCGCCGCGAGCCGCTCGAGCCGCGGCGCCAGGGCGGCCGGGTCCGCCGGGTCGTACCCGAGCAGCATCGAGACGATCCCGACGAGCCGCGGGTCGCCGTCGCCCGGGCCGAGCCGCGCCAGCAGCTCGCGGATCGGGTCGCTGCGCTGGTCGAGCGTGAGCATCGCGTTGGTCAGCGTCATCGCCAGCGCCGCGCGCGTCGTGTCCTCGAGCTCCGGCGGCGGGCGCCAGCCGGCGACCGCGTCGGCGACCGCCGCCATCAGCGCGACCAGGCGGGTGTGCTCGCCGCGGATCGTCCAGAAGGTCCCGAGCGCGGCGAGCAGCTCGACGAGCGCGTCCCGGTCGCCGTCGGCGAGCGCGTCGCGCAGCTCGTCGGCGAGGTTGACCTCCTCGGCGGCCAGCGCGTCGATCGCCGCGAACTGGTCGCGGCCGAGCAGGCCGGCGCGGTGGCGGCGCGCGTAGGCGATCGCCCAGGCGCGGTGGGCGGCGCGCGCCTCGGTGTCCTCGCCGGCCTCGACGAGCCGCAGGCGGCCGAACTCGCGCACGGTCTCCAGCATCCGGTAGCGGACCCCGCCCGCGGCCTCGCGGACGCTCAGCAGCGACTGGTCGACGAGCCCCTGGGCGGCGTCGACGGCGTCGTCGTCGAGCATCGCGGCGGCCGCCTCCAGGGTGAAGCCGTCGTTGAAGAGCGCCAGGCGGCGCAGCGCGCGCCGTTGCGCGTCGTCGAGCAGGTTCCACGACCAGTCGATAACGGCGAGCAGCGTCCGGTGCCGGTCGGGCGCGCTGCGATCGCCGCCGCGCAGCAGCGCGAAGCGGTCCTCGAGGCGGCGGTCGACCTCCTCGGCCGCCATCACGCGGACCTTCGCCGCGGCCAGCTCGATGGCCAGCGGCAGGCCGTCGAGCCGCGCGACGATGCTCGCGACGACGGCCTCGGGGAGCTGCGCGTCCGGGCGCGCGGCGAGCGCGCGCTCGCGGTACAGCGCCGCGGCGTCGGCGGGGCCGAGCTCGCCGAGCGGGTAGACGCGCTCGGCGGCGATCGCCAGCGGCGCGCGGCTCGTCGTCAGCACGCGCAGGTCGGCGGTCGCCGAGACGAGGAACGCGACCAGCTCGGCGACGGCGGCGACGAGGTGCTCGCAGTTGTCGAGCACCAGCAGGCTCGGCGCCTGCCCGAGCCGCTGCGCGACCCGCCCGCGCACGTCGGCGCGCTGCTCGGGCGTCAGT
>DASZVK010000089.1:0-19898 GCA_035547175.1 Solirubrobacteraceae bacterium | reverse complement strand
CTCGAGCCGGCGTCGTGGATCAGCAGGACCGCCGGGCCCTCGCCGCGCTCCTCGTAGGCGAGCTCGACGCCCGCGCCGTCGACGAACGGGCTCATGCCGGCGAGGGTAGTCCGGGCCGGGTCTCTACGATGTCGGTCATGGAAGGCTTCGAAGGGCTCTTCGGCGACCCGGACGAGCTCCAGCGCCGTCTCGCGGAGATGGCCGAGCACCTCCAGGGCCAGCAGCGCATCGCCTGGGCCGACAACGCGATCGGCCTCGCGGTGTCGATGACGGTCGCCGCGATCAACCGCATCAACGTGCAGGGCACGCCCGAGCAGCAGGCCGAGCAGATCCGCGCGGTCATGGCGACGGTGTTCCCCGAGTCGGTCACCCTCGTGCGCGAGGCGCGCCAGGGGCTCGCCTAGCCGGCACGACCGCCTCGTCTACCGCGTTCTCCGCCCGCGCCGCGCGCCCCGCGGCGATGACCTCCTTGAAGCTGCGGAAGCGGAAGACGAAGACGATCGCGAAGAAGCCGAGCGCGAGGCTGAAGGCGCCGATCGCGATCTGCTGGCCGACCGAGTAGGCGGCCGCGCCGCCGCCGAAGACCTTCACCAGGAACGCCTGCTGGACGCCGGCGCCGCCGGGCGTGAACGGCAGCGCGGCGGCGATCGCGTTGACGCCGAGCACGAGCAGGACGTTGCGCACCGAGCCGCCGATCTCGAACGCGTCGAGCAGCATCCAGAACGCCGCGCAGCGGAACAGCCAGCCCGAGAACTGCACGAGCCAGACCTCGCGCACGTAGCGACGGCGGTCGAAGAGGATCGTCACGCCCTGGCGCACGCGCGCCCAGAACAGCCTGATCCGGCGGCTCAGCACGGCGAAGGCGGCGAGCGCGAGCACGGCCAGCGCGGTGATCAGGAACAGCGTGAACTTCAGGTGCCCGGCGAAGAACGACAGGTCGAACGCGCCGAGCCTGGAGAAGTCCGGCGGCTTGGGGAACACGCCCTGGGTGAACGCGAAGATCAGCACCGGCACCGCCATCGTCGCGTCGAAGACGGCCTCGACCATGAACGACGAGCCGATCGCCGGATAGGCCGAGCCCGGCACCGACGAGTGCACGAGGAACAGCTTCATGACGTCGCCGCCGCGCGCCGGCACGACGTTGTTGAAGCCGTAGGCGGCGACGTAGGCGCCCCACACGTGCCGCCAGCGGAAGCGTGACTGCGGGTAGGCGGCGCGCAGCACGTTGAAGTACGCGCGCGAGCGCAGCGACAGGTAGACCCCGAAGAACGCGAGCCCCAGCAGCAGCGGCCCCCAGCGGACCGACGCGAGGTTCGAGAAGAACGTGTCGACCGCGTCGAAGAAGTCGCCGATGGAGCCGACCGGCAGCATCGCCGTGGACCCTAGATGCTGATGCCGAGCGCCTCGTGCACGGCCGGGTCCTCGAGCGAGGACGCCAGCAGGTCGGCGCCGTCGAGCGTCACGCCGGGGAACGACGGCACGCCGATCGCGAACAGCCCCGCCGCGCGCAGCGCCGCGACGCCCGACGGCGAGTCCTCGAGGCCGACGCAGCGGCCGGGCACGGCGCGCAGCCGCGCGCACGCCTCCAGGTAGACGTCGGGCGCCGGCTTGCCGCGGGCGACGTCCGACGCGCAGACGACGGCGTCGAGGCGCTCGAGCACGCCGACGGCGCCGAGCGCCCGGCGCGCGAAGTCGGGCGGCGAGTTGGTCGCCACGGCGACCGGCAGGCCCGCGGCGCGCACGGCGTCGAGCGCCGCGAGCGCGCCGGGCATCGGCTCGACGCCGGCCAGCAGCTCCTCCATGACGAGCGCATGGAGGTCGTCCATCAGCGCCAGGCCGCGGCCGGGCAGGCCGAGCATCTCCTCGATCATCGCCGCGGCGGCGGTGCGCGACGAGCCGATCAGCGCCCGCTTGTGGTCGGCGGTGAACGCCGCGCCGTGGCGCTCGAACAGCGTCCGCTCGGCCCGCGTCCAGGCCGACTCGGTGTCCAGCAGCACCCCGTCGTTGTCGAAGACCACGGCCTGCGGCGGTCGCGGCGGCCGGCGGATCACCCGCTCGCCCACTCGCCGGCGAGCCGCACGAGCACCGCGGCGGCGGCCGCCATGTCCTGCACGCTGACCCACTCGCGCGGCGAGTGGAACTCGTGCCCTCCGGCGAACAGGTTGGGCGTCGGCAGGCCCTTGGCCGACAGCTGCGAGCCGTCGGTGCCGCCGCGGATCGGGTCGCGCAGCGGCTCGAGGCCCTCGGCGCGCAGCGCCGCCTCGGCGTGGGCGACGACCTCGGGGAACGGCTCCAGGTGGGCGCGCATGTTGGGGTACTGGGCGCGCACCTCGACGTCGAGGCGGGCGCGCGGCTCGGCGCCGACGACCTCCCGCGCGATCGCCAGCAGGCGCTCGACGTGCGCGTCGAGCAGCTCGTCCTCGAAGTCGCGGGCGATGAAGCGGATCGTCGCGCGCGCCGTGCCGCCCTCGATCAGGAACGGGTGCACGAAGCCCTCGCGCCCGGAGGTCGTCTCCGGCGCGAGGCCGTCGGTCGGCAGCGCCGCGAGGATCCGCCCGGCGAGCTTGAGCGCGCTGACGAGCTTGCCCGTCGCGAAGCCCGGGTGGACGTCGACGCCGTGGACGGTGAGCACGACCTCCTTGGCGGTGAACGTCTCGTCCTGGAGCTGGCCGAGCGACTCGCCGTCGACCGTGTAGGCGCAGCGCGCGCCGAAGCGCTCGACGTCGAACAGCGCCGCGCCCATGCCGATCTCCTCGTCGGGCGTGAAGCCGACGCGGATCTCCGGGCGCGGCAGCTCCGGGTGGGCGGCGAGGTGCGCGACGGCGGCCACGACCTCGGCGATCCCGGCCTTGTCGTCGGCGCCCAGCAGCGTGTCGCCCGAGGCGGTGACGACGTCCTCGCCGCGCTTGCCGCGCAGCGCCGGGCTGTCGGCCGGGTCGATGACGACGCCGCCGCGCGGCAGCGCGATCGGCGCGCCGTCCCAGCGCTCGTGGACGATCGGCTCGACGCCCGCGCCGGAGACCTCGGGGCTGGTGTCGAGGTGGGCGAGCCAGCCTATCGCCGGCAGGCCGGGCCGGCTCGCCGGCAGCGTCGCGAACAGGTAGCCGTTCTCGTCGACCTCGGCGTCGGCGAGGCCGACCTCGCGCAGCTCGTCGCGCAGCAGCGCCGCCAGCTCGAGCTGGCCCGGCGTGCTCGGGCAGCGCTCGCGATCGATCCGCGACGTCGTGTCGACGCGCACGTAGCGCAGGAACCGCTCCAGCACGCCGGGCGCGAGCGCCTCGGCGAGCGGCGAGGTGAAGCGATCGTCGGCCATCGGCCTCAGCCTATGCCCACGTGTTCGGTCCGCCGGTCAAGAGACGCGGTCCCCCGCCGATAACGAGCACATGCGTGCGCTGCGCGTCCTTCGCGCCGACACCCGACCCGAGGTATGGACGCTCGCCGCGCTGGCCTTCGCCGGCGCGGCGTCGACCGCCCTCGCGCTCGCCTTCCCGATCTCCGACCATGCGCCGAGTCGCCTCCAGCTCACGGCGATGGTCGCGGGCGCCTGCGCCGCGGTGGCGCTGCTGCGCTTCCGCACGCGCGTGCGCCCGTGGATGCTGCAGGCGTTCATCGCGCTGCGCTCGGTCGCCCTGGGCCTGATGATCGCGAACGCCGCGACGCGCAGCGGGGCGACCGCGATCGCGCTGCTGTACATCTGGAGCGCGATCTACGCCGCCGTGTTCTTCTCGCGCCGCGCGACCCACGCCCACGTGGCGTTCATGATCGCCACCTACGGCGTCGCGACGCTGCTCGGGCGCGCGTCGGTCGGGCCGACGGTGTGGCTGGTGATGGGCGCGACCGTGTGGGTCGCGGCGTGGGTGCTGAGCGACCTCAGCGGGCGCCTGCGCGCCCAGGCGCACTCGGACGCGCTGACCGGCCTGCTCAACCGCGCCGGGCTGGCGCAGGCGGCCGAGCGCGAGCGCGAGGGCGCGCGCCGGCGCGGGACCGAGACCGCCGTGGCGGTCCTCGACCTCGACGACTTCAAGCTCGTCAACGACCACGGCGGCCACGCCGCCGGCGATCGCCTGCTCGTCGACCTGGCGGCGGCGTGGCGGACCGCCCTGCGCCACGGCGACCTGCTCGCCCGCCACGGCGGCGACGAGTTCGTCCTCGTGCTGCCCGACACCTCCGAGGCAGTGGCCCGCGACGTGCTCGAGCGGCTGGCCGACTGCCATCCCGGCCGCTGGACGGCCGGCCTCGTGACCTGGCAGGCCGACGAGGGGCTCGACGCCGCGATCGCGCGCGCCGACGAGATCCTCTACGCCGCCAAGGCGGAGGCTCACGCGCGCGCGGCCGAGGCCGCGCCGCTCTGAGGCGCGTCGATCGCCACGCCGCGGCCGGGCACGGGCGAGGACTGGACGATCGACGTCGTCGTCTGGCCGAGCGCGGCGAAGCCGTCGATGACCTGCTCGAGGTGGGCGACGTCGCGCACGTCGGCCCACAGCACGAAGCAGTCCTCGCCGGTGATGCGGTGGCACCAGGCGACCTCGGGCGTGCGCGCCGCGCGCTCGCCGACACCGGCGAGCTGCCCGGGCGCCGGGCGCACACGGATCACCGCGCTGAGCGCGAGGCCGAGCGCGCGCGGGTCGACGTCGGCGTGGTAGCCGCGGATCGCGCCCGAGGACTCCAGCCGCGACAGCCGCTCGGCGACGGCGGGCGCGCTGAGGCCGACGCGCCGGCCCAGCTCGGCCAGCGAGAGACGAGCGTCGCGCTGGAGCTCCTCGAGCAATCGCAGGTTGGTCTGGTCGATCGACGTCTGATCGATGGCCATTGCCCGACGGTACCTGCGATCGGCCATTCACACATGCGCTATCGCCGTTCATCGTGCGGTCATGGCCCGCCGCGAGCCGCCGCCCGTCGCCTGGTTCCTCGTCAGCGCCGTCTTCCACTACCTCGGCCCGGCGTTCGCGGTGCTGCTGTTCGCGCGCGTGCCGGTGCTCGGCGTGGCCTGGCTGCGGATCGCGTCGGCGGCGGTCGTGCTCGGCGCCTGGCGGCGGCCGTGGCGCGCGCTGCGCGGCTCCGGGCGCGCGGCGCTCGGGTTGGTCGCGGCCTGGGGCGTCGTGCTCGCCGTGATGAACTCGTGCTTCTACGCGGCGATCGACCGGCTGCCGCTCGGCACGGTCGCGGCGATCGAGTTCCTGCCGGTCGTCGTGCTCGCCGCGCTCGGCGCGCGCACGGCGCGCAACGCCGCGGCGGTCGCGCTGGCGGCCGGCGGCGTCTACGTGCTGACCGACGTCCGCCTCGAGGGCGGCGCGCTCGGGCTCGCGTTCGCGTTCGCCAACGCGCTCCTGTTCAGCGCGTACATCGTGATCGCCCACCGCGCCTCGCGGCGGCCGGGCCTCGGCGGGATCGACGGGCTCGCCGCGGCGATGCTCGTCGCCGTCGTCGCGGTCACGCCGATCGGCGGCTGGCAGGCGCTGCGCGTCGCCGGCGACCCCGTCGCGCTGGCCGCGGGCGTCGGCGTCGGCGTCTGCTCGTCGGTGATCCCCTACGTCACCGACCAGCTCGCGATGCGCCGCCTGCCGCGGGCGACCTACGCGCTGATGGTCGCCCTGCTGCCGGCGACGGCGACCGTCGTCGGGATCGTCGTGCTGACCCAGGTCCCGACGCCGGCCGAGCTCCTCGGCGTCGCGCTCGTCGTCGCGGGCGTCGCGGCGCACCGGACGGAGCGCCCGGCCCGCGACCTCAGCCGCCGAGCAGCTCGAGCACGCGCTCGACGGGACGCGCGAGCACCGCTCGCTCGCCGACGACCACGATCGGCCGCTGCAGGAGCTGCGGATGCTCCGCCATCAGCGCGATCAGCCGGTCCTCGCTGACGTCCGGGTCGTCGAGGCCGAGCTCCGCGACGAGCGGCTCGCGCGTGCGCAGCGCCTCGCGCGCGGTGATCCGCGCCTTGGCCAGCAGGTCGCGGATCTGGGGCTCGGTGAGCCCCTCGACGTGGTAGTCGACCTTGTCGAAGTCGATCCCCCGCTCCTGCAGCAGGTGGAAGAGGCTCCTGCACGTCGTGCAGGTCGGCTTCTCGTAGACGGTGACGTCGGCCATCGCGCGGCGCCCTATGCCGCGGACAGCTCCGAGAGCGCCGCGAGCACCTCGTCGTCGTGCGTCTTCGGCGAGGCCTTCTCGATCACGTGGCGCACGACGCCCTCGGGGTCGATGACGAACGTCGAGCGCAGCGCGCCCCAGTACTTGCGCCCGTACATCGACTTCTCCGCCCAGACGCCGTAGGCCTCGCAGACGGCGTGGTCCTCGTCGGCGAGCAGCGTGAAGCCGAGCCCCTGCCCGTCGTGGAACTTCTTGACCGCCTTGACCGGGTCGGGCGAGACGCCGAGCACCGTCGCCCCCGCCTGGGCGTAGTCGGCGCGGTGGTCGCGCACGCCGCACGCCTGGGTCGTGCAGCCGGGAGTGTCGGCCTTGGGGTAGAAGTAGAGGACGACCCAGCCGCCGCGCAGGTCCGACAGCGTGACGGGCTCGCCGTCCTGGTCGGGGAGGGTGAAGTCGGGGGCCTGCTCGCCAACGTCGATCATGGCCCGATCGTATCGGCCGCATCCTCTGCCATGCCCCTCCTGAGGCGCATCACCGTCGACCTCGAGGTCGTGCTGAACCGTCGAGCCCTACGCGCTCAGCCCGGCACCGTGAACGCGCGGGCGTCGTCGCTGCGGCGCAGGACCGCCTTGACGTAGTCGCCCTCCGGGATCCAGATCGAGTACGTCTCGAGCTGGTGGACGTACATGCCCGCGCGCTGGACGTGCCCGGCGAGCGGGTCGACGTGCACGGGCTGGTCGATCACCTGCAGCAGGTCCCGGCGGTGCTCGTGCATCCAGGCGATGTAGTGCGGGTTGGGGTAGTTGAGGTAGACGAGCCCGCCCGGCGCGAGCCACTCGCGGCCGATGCGCTCGAACAGGCGCCCGTGGAGGTCGAGCGGGATGTGCTCGATCACGTCGGGCAGCACGATCACGTCGAAGGGCCCGCGGATCTCGACGTCGAGGACATCGCCGGCCAGCAGCTCGACGCCCGCGAAGCGCCGCAGCCGGATCCGCGCGACGTCGATGCTGCGCGGGCTCAGGTCGGTGGCGACGAGCGAGCCGCCCTGGAGGCCCTCAGCGATCAGCTCGGTCAGCGTGCCGACGCCGGCGCCGATCTCGAGCACGCGGTCGCCGGCCTTCCAGCCCGCCCGGCGCATGCCGTCGGCGATCGCGCGGTGGCGGTCGTTGACGCCGACCCTGAGCTGGCGCTCGACGTACTCGTCGTAGTACTCGGCCTCCTCGTCGATCGAGACCGTGGCCAGCGGGTCCGACGGGCCCACGGGCGCGTCCGACGGCGCCGCGGGCGCCGGCTCGGAGGCGACGGGCTCGGCCGCGGGCATCGCCGGCAGGCCCCAGCAGACCTCGGCGTAGAGGTCCTCGAGCAGCGCCGACTGGCGCACGACGTCGAAGCGCTCCTCGACCCGGCGGCGCCCGGCCTCGGCGAGCGCCGCGCGCAGCGGCGCGTCGCCGAGCACGCGCACGAGCGCGGCGGCGAGCGCCCCGTGGTCGCCCTCGGGCACGAGCACGCCCGTCTCGCCGTCGACGACGGCCTCGGGGATGCCGGCCGCGGTCGTGGCGACGACCGGCAGGCGACGGGCCATCGCCTCGAGGATCGTGATCGGCAGACCCTCGGAGTCGCCGTTGGACGCCCGCTTGGACGGCCCGCAGAGCACGGCGGCCTCGCGCATCATCCGGTGGACCGTCTCGGGCGCCGTCCAGCCGTGGAAGGTCACGTCCAGGCCCTCGGCCTGGCGCTCGAGCTCGGCGCGCAGCGGGCCGTCGCCGACGACGTGGACGGGGACGCCGTGCAGCGCCGGCTCCGAGCGCACGGCGGCGAGCAGGTCGCCGCACGCCTTCTTCTCGACCAGCCGCCCGGCGAAGAGGATGCCCGACCGCTCCTGCGCGTCGGGCGCGTCCTCGGGCAGCGGGATGCCGATGTGGTGGACGACGACCTTCTCCGGCGGAGCGCCCAGCTCGACCAGGCGCTCGGCGATGAAGCCCGAGACGGCGACGATCCTCGCGGCCTGCGCGAACAGCGGCGCGAGCTCGGCGCGACGCGCGAGGCTGCTGCGCTCGGCCGCGTCGTAGCCGTGCGAGGTCACGACGAGCGGCAGCCCGACGGCGTGGGCGACCGGCGCGATCGCGACGCCGTCCCAGAGGAAGTGCGCGTGGACGAGCTCGTACTCCGAGACGCGGGCGAGCAGCTCGTTGGCGTCGAGCGCCGCGGTCAGCACCGACGGCTCGAGGCCGAGCGCGTTGAGCTCCAGCGTCTGCGTGCCGTACTCCGGCCTCCAGCGGCGCATCGCGCCGGCCTGGTCGGAGATCCACGACTCCGAGCGCACGCCCAGCTCGTTGCGCCAGACGAGCACGCGCGGCGCCAGCGCCGCCGGCTCCTCGATGGGCGGCGCCGACGGCACCCCGGCGCCCGCCGCGACGCGCTCGACGGGCGGCGCCGAGCCGGGCTTGCGGGCGACGCCCAGGTGGTTCCAGGCCATCCAGTCCGCCCAGCGCGTGCGGTCGAGCTCGACGGCCGCCTGCTGGAGGCCGTCGGCGAGGCCCTCGGCTCCGGGCATCCCCGTCTGGCGCATCGCGTAGCCGGCCATCAGCGCGAGCGTGCTCCACTGGCCGCCGACCGGCGTGATCGCCTCGACCTCGAAGCCGGCCTTCTCCAGCAGGTAGCGCAGGCCGAACGGCGAGTAGCGGTAGAAGTCGCGCGGCTCCTCGTGGACGACCCACACGAACGGGACGGTGACGATCAGGTGGCCGCCGGGGCGCAGCAGCCGCCAGGCCTCGCGCAGCGCGTCGGCGGGCTCCTCGAGGTGCTCGAGGACCTCGCTCAGCAGCGCCGTGTCGAAGCTGTCGTCGGGCAGCGGGACGTCGTAGGCGGTGGCGACGACGTCGACGTTGGCCATCTGGTGCGGCCCGCCGCCGTAGTCGACGCCGACGTGCTCGCCGACGTACGGCGCGAGCACGCCCGCGTAGGGCTTCTCGCCGCAGCCGATGTCGATCAGGCGGCCGCGCGCGTACTGGCTCGCCGCGACGGCGATCGCGTTGCCGACCTGGCGCTTGGCCAGCCAGTTGAAGGCGTTGCCCGTCGGGTGCGCGCCCGCGAGGTCGCGATCCGCCGGAATCGGAGGCACGAGCATCTGTGAGGCGGTATCGGCAGAGGCCCGAGCCGCTTGAGCCGATCGCCCCGGCGATCGGGCCGATCGCCGGGGCCGTTCGGGGGTTGACGAACCCGTCGGCGGACTGTTTCGGAGCGCAACGACACGCGGCGCATGCGCAAGGGTTGTCGAGTGCCCTGGGATACCATCAGCCTCGCCTAGAGGAGGCCCCAACCCATGAGCTACAAGAACCTGGAAGAGCGGCTGAGCGCCGCCAAGAGCCCCGTCGACATGCTGCGCAACTCGCAGGCGGGGCCCAACCCGTACCCCGGCGTCAAGCCCGAGTACACCAACTGGCGCGACGAGCAGCAGGCCTGGCAGAGCACGGCCGTGCTCTACAACCAGAGCTACCACATGGCCGAGCTGGAGGTGACGGGCCCCGACGGCCGCAGGCTGCTGTCGGACCTCGCGATCAACTCGATGGCCAACCTGGCGCCCGACCGCGCCAAGCAGTTCGTCCCGGTCACGCCCTACGGCCACGTGATCGGCGACGTGATCCTCTTCGAGCGCGAGCCGGACGTCTTCGACCTCGTCGGCCGCGCGCCGGTGCTCAACTGGATCACCTACCACGCGCAGACGGGCGGCTACGACGCGCAGGTCGAGCTCGACCAGCGCACCGCGCTGCGCGGCGACGGCAGGCGCAAGCACTACCGCTTCCAGGTCCAGGGCCCCAACGCGATGGCGATCATCGAGAAGGTGCTCGGCCGCAAGCCCGACGACCTCGGCTTCTTCCGCGTCGAGACGATCCGGATCGCCGGCCGGGACGTCCACGCCCTGCGCCACGGCATGGCCGGCCAGCCCGGCTGGGAGCTCTACGGCCCGTGGGCCGACTACGACGCCGTCCACGACGCGATCGTCGAGGCGGGCGAGGAGTTCGGCCTGCGCCTCGTCGGCGGCCGCGCCTACTCGTCCAACGCGATCGAGTCCGCCTGGATCCCGTCGCCGGTGCCGGCGATCTACTCGGGCGACGAGCTGAAGGCCTACCGCGAGTGGCTGCCGGCCGACGGCTACGAGGGCACGGCGTCGATCGGCGGCTCGTTCGCCTCCGCGGACATCGAGGACTACTACTTCACCCCCTGGGACCTCAGCTACGGCCACATCATCAAGTACGACCACGACTTCATCGGGCGCGACGCGCTCGAGAGGCTCGAGGCGCAGGGCGGCCACCGCACGAAGGTCAGCCTCGCGCTGCACGACGACGACGTGACCGACGCGATCCACTCGCAGTTCGGCCCCAAGGAGGCGCGCGCGAAGTTCATCGAGTTCCCGAGCGCCGTCTACTCGATGCACCCGATGGACGCCGTCAAGGTCGGCGGCGAGACGGTCGGCATCTCCACGTGGATCGGCTACAGCTCCAACGAGGGCAAGATGATCACGCTCGCCGTGCTCGACAGCGAGCACGCCGAGCCGGGGACCGAGGTCACCTTCGTCTGGGGCGAGGAGAACGGCGGCACCGCCAAGCCGACCGTCGAGCCGCACCGGCAGGTCGAGATCCGCGCGACCGTCGCCCCGGCGCCGTACGTCGCGGCCGTCCAGAAGGACTACGCGCCCGGCAGCTGGCGCGCCGCGCACGTCTAGCCCGCCGGCGGAGGTGGTTGAGGTTTGGGTCGGATAGTCCGACCTTTCCTCAACCACCCCGGGGCTACTTCAGGAGCCGAGACAGCCGGCGGTCCTTGAGCACGCGGCCGCCGGTCTGCTCGGCCGGGCAGTAGGTCATCACGTAGTCCTCGTAGTGGACCGCCTCGAGCGTCGCGCCGCAGCGCGGGCACGGCTGCCCCGGCCGGCGGTGCACCTGCAGCGGCATCGGCAGCTTGTCGGGGATCGGCAGCGCGATGACCTGCTCGTAGTGGTCGAGCGCGGCGCCGAGCACGTCGACGATCGCCTCGCGCAGCGTCGCCGCCTCGTCGGCGTCGAGGTCGTCGCCGCGCTTGAAGGGCGACAGGCGCGCGGTCCACAGGATCTCGTCGACCCACGAGCGGCCGATGCCGGCGATCACGCGCTGGTCGCGCAGGACGCCGTGCAGCGGCCGCGCGCCCTGGGGCGCGAGCAGCGCGGCGAGGTCGGCGGGCGGGTCGGGCCACGCCTCCGGTCCGAGCGAGGCGATCGCGTCGTCACCGGCGACGTCGGCGGCGCGCAGCAGCTTGACCCAGGCGCGCTGCCTGGTGCCGAACTCGCGCAGGCGCAGCTCGCGGCCGTCGGCGATCCGCACGAGCAGCCGCGAGGTGCGGTCGCGCAGCGAGGCGCGCCTGTCGAAGAGCTGCAGCCGCCCCGCCGACATCAGGTGCACGAGCAGGGCGAGGTCGCCGCCGACGTCGACGACGAGGTGCTTGCCGATCCGCCGCACGCCGTCGATCGCGCGGCCCTCGAGCGCGCTCAGCGGCGGGTCGAACGTCTTCAGCGCGTTGAGGCCGGGCGCGAGCGCCGACTCGACGACCGCGCCCCGCAGCGCCTCGTCGAGCCGCCGGGCCGTGATCTCGACCTCGGGCAGCTCGGGCATGCCCGTCGAAGGCTAGACGCCGGCGGCCGGCGCGGCGGCGATGCGCTCCAGCTCGCGCGGGCGCAGCAGGGCGATCAGCTCGCCCTCGCGCAGGCCCGCGACGCCGCCCTTCTTGAGCTCGATGCGCGCGCCGGTGAGGTCGCGGACGACCTGCGAGAAGTCGGGCTCGTGGCCGACGACGAGCACCCGCGAGGAGCCGTCGCCGGCCAGCAGCAGCTCGCGGGCGTCGACGGCCGAGAAGCCCGAGCGCAGCGGCTCGTGGACGATCGGCTCGGCGCCGAGCGCCTCGCACGCCAGCCGCGCCGTGTCGAGCGCGCGCACCTTCGGGCTCGCGTACACGGCCCGGAAGTGGATCTCCAGCGCGCGCAGCGCGCGCCCGGCGGCGCGCGCCTGGCCCTCGCCGCGCGGCGTCAGCGCGCGCCCGGCGTCGGTCGACGCGGCGTCGTGCGGGACTGCCTCTCCGTGGCGCAGGAGCCAGAGCTGGGCGGCCATGCGCGGAGAAGGCTACGAGGACTTCGGGCGCTCGTACACGCGCGTGATCACGCCGCGGTACAGGCGCCCTTCCGGCGAGGTCCACTGCAGGCGGTAGTCGCGGCCCTTGACGTAGGGGACGGTCGCCGTGAAGTACCCGTGCGAGTCGGTCTGGTAGGTGGCGTAGGGCTTCATCGCCCCGGTGCCGGCCCAGACGCTGACCTTCGTCGGCCCGTCCGCCGGGCGCGCCAGCCCCCAGAGCGTCACCTTCTCGCCGTCGGCGCTGCGCAGCGCGGCCAGCGGCACCGGGAAGCCGCGGAACGACTTCTTCTTCTTGCCGTCGGCGTACTCGAGGCCGGACTCGAAGCCGCCGTACTTCTCGGACTCGGGCACGCCCGTCAGCGGCAGGTCGTCGCGCAGCAGGTACTGCGAGAAGTGCGTGACGCGCGGCTGTTGCCAGGCCAGGTACTCGGAGATCGCCTGGTACTCGGCCTGGCGCTGCTCGCTGACGCCGTAGATCGTGTCCGGGACCGACTGGATGCCGAACTCGGTCAGGTAGATCGGCGTGTCCTTGGGGATCGCGCCCGCGGCCTCGAACTTGCGCATCGCCGAGACCAGGCGCCCCAGCACGCCGATCGTCACGTCGTCGGCGTTGGGCGGGACGAAGAACGGGCCCTGCTTGGTCGTGTAGGCGTGGTCGGCGATGCCGGCGACCGGGAGCTTGGCGCAGTTCTTGTCGAGCGGCTGGTACTTGGAGTCCAGGCACAGGACGCCGCGCAGGAACAGCAGCGGCGCCGGCGAGACGCTCGTCTTGCGCGGCTCGGTCTCACCGAGCAGCACCTGCGGGTCGACGATCCCGGCCTGCTGCAGGCCCCTGTAGCCGGCCAGCCAGAGCTTGCGGTAGATCGCCGGCGAGGCGACCTGGTGCTTGAAGTACTGCGGCAGCAGGAAGCGCGGCAGGTTCGGCTCGTTCCAGATCGAGTACGTCTCCACCTTCGAGCCGTAGTGGCGCCCGACCGCCGTCATGAACCGCTGGAAGTACTCGGGCGACGGGCGCGTGCGGTCGTCGCGGCGCGCGAGCGTCGCCCAGTAGGGGACCGGGCCCGAGACGGTCAGGATCACCGACCAGCCGCGCGCGGCCGCCTCGTCGATCGCCGGGTCGTACTTCGACCAGTCGTACTCGGACGGGTCGGCCTGGTCGAAGGTCGGCTTCGAGGTGCCCTTCGGGTTGGGCGCCACGTCCTTCCAGTAGAGGACGATCCGCAGCGAGCGCACGCCGAAGCCGGCGATGTCGGTGAAGGCGGTCTCGCGCTGCGCCGGGTCGAGCAGGTCGCGCGGCGCCTCGAAGCTCGTCGCCTGGGTGTGGCTCGCGTGCGCGGCGACGGGCGCGAGCGCGCCGACGGCGCACAGCGAGGCGAGGGCGATCGGGACGAGGCGGCGGATCATCGAAGGCAAAGACGTGGCCCGAGGCAAGAGGTTGCGCGCGGCGGCGGGCCGTATGCGCCACGAACACGCCATGCGGTGCCGAGGTTGCGCCGGCGACGCCGAGGTCGTGCTAGCCGTGCGGCTCGGCGAGCCGACCGGCGAGGATGCGCTCGCGCAGCTCGGCGCCGCGCCCGGCGGCCACGGCGCGGGCGGCGCGGCGCTCGTCGAGCTCGAGGCCGTGCGCCGCCGCGAGGTCGAGCAGCTCCTGGCGCTCCTCGCCCTCCCGGGCGGCCCGCAGGAACAGCCAGCCGAACAGGCAGATCGTCACGATCGAGCCCTCGACCATCATCACCGCGCCCGCCGCCACCTGGTCGGCGTGCGGCGAGATCCCCCACGCGCGCTCGGCCGCCTCGTAGTGGGGATAGAGGACGTGGTCGTCCCAGATGATCACGTTGGCGAGGATCCCCCCGAGCAGGCGGACGGCGATGACGTAGAGCAGCTTCGCCAGGTTGCCGAACCACGTCGGCTTGGGCAGCGGGCCGAACAGCGCCATCCACATCGCCACGCCGAAGCCGCCGAAGCAGGCGTGCTCGAGCGCGTGGATCCCGTCGTGGCGGATCGCGGCCTGGTAGAGCGCGGGCGCGTGCCAGGCGTAGAGGTCGACGGCCCACAGCGCGATCGCCACCACCGGGTGCGTCAGCGCGCGCGTCCAGCCCAGCCAGCGCGTGCGCAGGATCGGGGCGAGCAGCGGCCCGGTGAGGCCGAGGACGAGCAGCAGCGCGCCGATGTCGCCGATCAGCAGGTGCTCGGCCATGTGCACGGAGAACAGCTCGTCGGCGATCCTGCCCGTCGGCGAGCCGATCGCCACGAGGATCACGCCGAGCCCGCCGTAGAAGCACGCCTGGCGCCCGCCGGGCACCGCTCGCGGCGTGGGCGCCAGCGTCCGCACGCGACGGGCGTAGAGCAGCGCGATCGCCAGCAGCGGCGCGAGCTGCGCCGGCGCGAGCACCAGCCCCCCGACCTTGCCGGCAGCGATCATCCCGCGCTCACCATCCCGACGCCGACGAACGCGGCGGCCACGCCGAGCGCCTGCGTCGGCGTAATCCGCTCGTGCAGGACCAGGCGCGCGAGCAGCACGGTCGTCAGCGGGTAGAGCGAGCCGACGACCGAGACGATCGCCAGCGCGCCCTCGGTGTTGGCCAGGCCGTAGAGCCCGTTCGCGCCCAGGTCGAACGCGGCGCAGCCGCACAGCACGACGGCGACGCGGCGCGGCGGCACGGCGCCGATGCGGCGCCCGCGCAGGACCGCCGCGAGCAGCGGCAGCGCCGCGAGCCGGCCGGTGACCAGCAGCCACAGCACCGAGCCGTCGGCGGCGACGTCGCCGAAGACGAACCAGCAGCCGAAGCCGACCGCCGACAGCAGCGCGAGCGCGAACGCCGTGCGGCTGGCCCGCGCGCGCTCCTCCTCGAGGGCCTCCTCGCGCGAGGCGAGCAGCACGCCGGCGAACGTGACGACCAGGCCGACCGCGACGACCGCGCCGATCCGGTTGCCGGTGGCGATCCCGACGATCACCGGGAGCGTGACGCCGGTCGCCGACACCGGGGCGACGATGCTCATCGTCCCGATCGCCAGCGCGCGGTAGAACGCCGACAGGCCGGCGACGCCGGCCAGGCCGCCGATCGCGCCGAACGCCAGCGAGCGCGCGTCGGGCGGCCCCTGGCCCGCGATCAGGACCGCCGCCAGCGCGTAGAGCAGGCCGGCGCCCTCGACCCACAGCAGCACGACGGGCACCGGCACGCGGCGCGAGCTGAGGCCCCCGCCGAAGTCCGAGACGCCCCAGCACAGCGCGGCGCCGAGCGA
This sequence comes from Solirubrobacteraceae bacterium, assembly GCA_035547175.1. Classification (GTDB taxonomy): domain Bacteria; phylum Actinomycetota; class Thermoleophilia; order Solirubrobacterales; family Solirubrobacteraceae; genus BP-464. The sequence continues at coordinate 4,419 of DASZVK010000089.1, read as the reverse complement.
CAGCGCGATCGCGGTCACCGCGGGGATGCTGCCGCATGGCGCCGCCCGGCGCTCAGCGGACGACGAGCGTCGTGCGCATGCCGCGGCTCGCGTGGCCCGGCAGCGTGCAGTACAGCGTGTACCTCCCCGGGCGGCGCAGCGTGACCTTCAGGATCCCGTCGCCGCCGGGCTCGACGATCGCGCTGGCCGCCGACCGGTACCCGCGCGGGCCTCGCACGGCGAGGTCGTGCGGGTCCATCCCGTAGTTGTGCACGTGGAAGCTCAGCCGCCCGCGGCGCACGGACGGGCGATACGCGCTGAGGTGCCACTCGCTCTCGGCCACGCCCACGGGGACGATCGGGGTGACGGCGGCGGGCAGCGCGAGCATCAGCGCACCAGCGCGATCCGCCCGAACGCCTTCGCGTTGGGGATCACCTCGGAGGCGTCGGTGCCCAGCCACTGCTCGATCAGCGAGGCGTACACGCGGCGGAAGTCGACGGTCACCCGCAGGTTGCCCTCGCGGTCCAGGCGCCGGACGTCCGGGTACTCGGAGAGCACGCCCGACGCCGCGCGCGTCCCCTGGACCCAGGCGATGCCGCCGGCGCCGTGGTCGGTGCCGCCCGAGTCGTTGGCCTGCGGGCGACGCCCGAACTCGCTCCACACGAGCGTCATCACGCGGTCGGCGAGGCCGCGCGCCTCGAGGTCCGCCTGGAACGCGGACAGCGCGCCGCTGACGTCGCCGAGCGACTTGCGCAGCTCCGCGGCCTGGTTGTCGTGCGTGTCGAAGTCGTTGGAGGAGTCGACGGTCGCGAGCCGGATCCCGAGCGGCAGCGACAGCATCCCCGCCAGGCTCTGGAGCTTGTCGGCGAGGTCGCTGTCCTTCGGGTAGTCGGCCTTCGGGAGGAAGGCGGGGTGCGGCTTGCCGTCCTTGCCCTGGTACGGCGCCAGCCGGTCGGCCACCGCCTTGGTCAGCCGCGCCGCCTCGGCCGCGGCCTGCGGGCCCGGCTGCCCGCTGACGGCGTGCTTCGCGAGGCGCTCCCACGTCCGCAGGGCGGCCTTCGCCTGGTCCCCCCAGACCCCGGTCATCGAGAGCTGGGCGTCGCCGGGCGAGCCCACCGACGCCGCGGGCGCCTTGACGGAGCGCAGCACCGGCGAGAGGCCGCCGCCCACCGTCAGCGCCTGCAGCGGGTTGTCGGGCCGGCCGTGGCGGTCGAGCCAGCGGCCCAGCCAGCCGGGCGCGTCGCGCTGCGTGATCAGCCCGGTCTCCCAGAAGTGGCGCGAGTGGAAGTGCGAGAGGTCGGGGTTGTGGTAGTCGATCCCCGGCAGGAAGCCGACCTTCCCCGCCTCGAAGAGCCCCGCGATCCCGCCGTTCTGGCCGGTCGAGAGCGCCGGGTGGGCGGCCACCCGCGCGTCCTTCGCGAGCGCGGGCTGCTGCAGCGCGAGCTTGCCTCGCAGGTCGGCGACGCTGCCCGCCTGCTGCACGGGCGCGAGCGTCGAGAGCAGATCGCAGCCGCCCGCGAGGAAGACCGTGACGAGCACCGGCGCCCTCGGCGCGTCCGCGGCCGCGGCCTCGGCCGCCTCGAGCACGCGCGTGAACGGCATGCCCGAGGCCATGTAGACCGACAGCCCGGCGCCGAGCGAGCGCCCGAGCAGCTGCCGGCGGGTGAGCGCGCGCGCCGTCTCCTGGAAGTCGTCGCAGGCGCGGTGCTTGGAGTGCCGGGGCATCAGTGCAGCTGGGCGTCGGGGCCGGAGAGGACGAGGTGGCGCAGCGCGCGCTGGAGCATGTCGGCGCGGTCGGGAAGCTGCTTGACCTGCCAGGGCTTGCCGGGCTTGAGGTCGTCGTACCAGCGACCCGCCAGGGCGAGCAGCGCCTCGCGCGTGCGGGCCGAGACCCACGGCCGGCCGAGGGCGCCGAGCGCGCGGTCGACCGCCTCGGACGGCGTGTCCTTGGGATGGCCGGCGCCCTTGACGACCCTCAGCGCGCCGTGCTTGTCGTCGAGCAGGTAGTTGGCGGCCTGGAAGCGGGCGCGCATCGTGTCGGTCGACAGCCACGCCGGCCCCCAGTCCCAGCCCGCGACCGACGGGGGCGCGAACGGCTGCTGGCCCATCTGGCCCAGCAGCCAGGACCACGCCGACTGCTCGACGCCCCGGCCCGCCGCGCGCAGGTGCCCGGCCACCAGCACCATCGGCGCCTTGACCATGTCCGGCCGGTCGAGGTCCTCGTACAGCGACGGATGGGCCAGGATCTCGCGGACGACGGGCGCGATCCGCAGCTTCGACGACCTGTAGGCGCGCTCGAGCCTCGCCGCGGTGGCGCGGTGCAGCGGCCGCGTGACGAAGAAGCTCCACAGCTTCGACGTGATGAACGGGGCGTGGCGCGGGTGCGCGACCACGACGTCGAGCAGCCCGTCGGTGCCGAAGCGCCCGCTGCGGCCGAGGATGCGCTTGACGCCGGCGTCGTGGCGGTCCTGGTCGAAGCGCACGGAGACGAGCCCGCCGTTCTTGGGCCAGCGCGCCCGCCAGCCGGTGAGCGCCCGCGCCGCCTCGCGCACGTCGTGCTCGGTGTAGCCGCCGCCGAGCGTGAACAGCTCCATCATCTCGCGCGCGTAGTTCTCGTTCGGCGCGTCCTTGTCGTTGTCGGTCAGGTTCAGGAAGAGCTGCATCGCGGGGTCGCGCGTGACCTCCCCGAGCAGCGCGCGGAAGGAGCCCAGGGCGCCTCTGCGCAGCGTGCGGTTCTGCGCGAGCATCAGCGGCGTCGCCTGGTCGGAGGTGGCGAAGTGGTCGCTCCAGAACAGCGTCAGCTTCTCGACCAGAGGCCGCTGCGTGCGGACCATGCGGTCCAGCCACCACAGCGCGTCGTGGCCCCAGACGTTGTTCGGGTCCAGCACGCGACCGTCGGCGGAGGGGCGCGGCCCCTTCAGCTCGCGCGCGCCGGGCGTGCCGCGCACCAGCCAGTCGATCGCGGCCTGCTTGCCCGCCTTGGCCCACTTGGCGGCCTCGTGCGGGGTCGCGCCGAATCCCGCCCGCCAGAACAGGCGCCGAACGTGCGCTTCGGTCCAGGTCTCCCGCGCCATCCCCTCCCAGCGAGTACTCGGCCGGGAGCCGGCGCGACTTGAGGGCCGCGCGCCCGAACTGGACGCGCGGGCGTTCTACTGGACCGTGACGGTCTCGATCGTGGCGTCCTCGAGCGGCTTGTCGCGCGCGTCGGTCTCCGACGCCTCGATCGCGTCGACGACCTCCATGCCCGACGCGACGCGCCCGAAGACCGTGTGCTTGCCGTCGAGCCACGGCGCGGCGCCGGTCGTGACGATGAAGAACTGCGAGCCGTTGGTGTCCGGGCCGGCGTTGGCCATCGCCAGCGCCCCGCGGACGACCTTGTGCTCGTTGATCTCGTCCTCGAACTGGTAGCCGGGGCCGCCGGTGCCGGTGCCGTGCGGGCAGCCGCCCTGGATCATGAAGTCGCGGATCACGCGGTGGAAGATCAGGCCGTCGTAGAAGCCGTCGCCGGACAGCTTCTTGAAGTTGTCGACCGTCTTGGGGGCGTCCTCGTCGAACAGCTCGAGGACGATGTCGCCCCTGTTGGTCTTCATCGTGGCGGTGCTGGGCATCAGTCGAGGACCTTGACGTCGGAGATCCCGACGGTCGGCGGCGCGCCGGGCTCGGAGCCGGTCGCGTCGGCCGCCGGCGTCGGCGGAGTCGTGAACCAGAGCAGCACGTGACGGTAGCGCGCGCGTGGGATCGTGACGACGCGGACGCCGTCCTCGCCCGCCAGCGCCCCGAGCCGCTTCGCGGTCGCGAGGTGCCTCCAGGCCGTGTCGAGCAGGTCGGACGGCAGGCCCTGGTCGGTGCCGTAGACCTCGATCGTGAAGCCGGGCGTCGTCGTCTGCACGCGCAGCGCCGAGACCTCGGTCGGCTTGTCGAAGGAGAAGTCCAGCCCGACGCCCATCTGCTCGTCGCCGGTCGCCGTCGTCGTGGTCGTCGTCGTCGGCGTGGTGGTCGTCGGCACGACCGTGCCCGTGGTGACGGTCGCCGCGGGCGTCGTCGCGACGGTCGTCGCGGTCGAGGTCGTGTCGGCCGGGGCCGTCGTCGTCTGCTGGCCGGTGGCCGCCTGCCCGCCGCCGAGCAGGGCGGTCAGCGTGAAGACCGTGTCGGCCTTGTCGTCGTAGGCGTCGGCCGGGTCGGTCTGGTCGCTGGCCGAGTGGTAGGGGTCGTAGACGCTCGCCGCGTCCGGGCCGAGCGATACCTCCTGCAGCCCCGGCGTCTTGGAGGGGGGCGCGGTCGTGGTGGTCGTCTTCGCGGGCGTCGTCCTCGTCGTCGCCGGCGTCGTCCCGGTCCGCGTCGTCGTGGTCGCCGTGTCGGTGTCGGCCGGCGGCAGCGCCGCGGGCGGCGGCACGGGCGTCGGCGCCGTGATCGCCGGGGGCGCCGGGATCCTGCGCACGG
>DASZVK010000088.1:0-2384 GCA_035547175.1 Solirubrobacteraceae bacterium | reverse complement strand
GGCGGCGGCGACCAGGCGGCGTGTGCGTCGGGTCGTCATGCCGGGAGCCCCGACCCTAGCCGAGGCGCCCGACGGTCGCGCCGATCCGCGCCGACAGTCGCCGCCCGCGCCTAAAACAGCGCCGCCGGCGTGCCGATCCAGAGATCGCAAGCAGCGAACATCGCCTCCGGAGACCCGGCGGATCGCTCGGAAACGGGCGGTAGACTGGGCCCGTCCTTCGGCGAAAACCGGTCCGAGCCGGCGGCGCGGGCCTCCCAGAGACAGGAAGCGCATGTCAGTAGCAGACCTCCAGGAGCTCGAAGAGATCAAGGGCCTGATGGCCAAGGGCACGCAGGTCGGCGTGCTCACGTTCTCCGAGATCTCCAGTGCGGTCTCCGAGCTGGACCTGGACGAGGCCGACGTCGAGGAGCTCCACCAGTTCCTCGAGAAGGCCGAGATCGAGCTCGTCGAGGACGACCCGACGGAGGCGTCGGCGGCGCAGACCGTCGAGCGCGCGCCCGACAAGCGCGGCGGCCGCCGCAAGGCCAAGACGGCGCTGGACCTGCGCCCCGACATGACGACGGACAGCCTGCAGCTGTTCCTCAAGGACATCGGCAAGGTCCGCCTGCTCACCGCCCAGGAGGAGGTCGACCTCGCCAAGCGCATCGAGCGCGGCGACCTCGACGCCAAGCAGAAGATGGTCGAGTCGAACCTGCGCCTGGTCGTCTCGATCGCCAAGAACTACCGCAACCAGGGCCTGCCGTTCCTCGACCTCATCCAGGAGGGCACGCTCGGCCTGGTGCGCGCCGCGGAGAAGTTCGACTACCGCAAGGGCTTCAAGTTCTCGACCTACGCGACGTGGTGGATCCGCCAGGCGATCGCCCGCGCGCTGGCCGACAAGGCGCGCACGATCCGCATCCCGGTCCACGTCGTCGAGAAGCTCAACAAGATCGGCCGCGCCGAGCGCAAGCTCGTCACCGAGCTGGGCCGCGAGCCGACCGCCGAGGAGATCGCCGAGGTCACCGGCATCGAGCCGGAGGAGGTCGACTCGATCAAGCGCTCGGCCCAGGCGCCGGTCTCGCTGGAGAAGCCGGTCGGCGACGAGGAGGAGTCGGAGTTCGGCCAGTTCATCGCCGACGAGCGCGCCGAGTCGCCCTACGAGCGCGCCGCCGAGATCCTCACCAAGGAGGCGCTGCGCGAGGCGCTGGAGAACCTCTCCTACCGCGAGCGCCGCGTGCTCGAGCTGCGCTACGGGCTCGGCGGCGAGCACCCCCGCACGCTCGACGAGGTCGGCCGCACGTTCAACGTCACGCGCGAGCGGATCCGCCAGATCGAGAACCAGTCGCTCAAGAAGCTGCAGTCGCTGGCGGAGGCCCAGAAGCTCCGCGACGTGGCCTAGCGGCCGCCTGGCGCCGCACCGTTCGCGCGCGTACGATCGCGCGCATCATGCAGAGCACCCTCCAGCAGTTCGCCGAGAAGGAAACCGGCGACGCGTTCTCGCTGCACAACCACAAGCTGCTCAAGGTCGAGCTGCGGGGCAACACGATCCGCGCCCGGCAGGGCTCGATGGTCGCCTACCAGGGCGAGGTCTCCTTCGACGTGGCCTCGGCGGGGGTCGGGCGGCTGGTCAAGAAGGTCATGACCGGCGAGGGGCTCGAGCTGATGACGGTCAGCGGCAGCGGCGAGGTGTTCCTCGCCCACCAGGCCGAGGACGTCCACGTGATCACGCTCGAGGACGAGACGGTGACGGTCAACGCCCGCAACCTGCTCGCCTTCCAGGAGGGCATCGAGTGGGACGTCAAGCGCGTCACCGGCGGGGCGAACGCGATGGCCGGCGGCCTCTTCCAGACGACGCTCACGGGCTCGGGCACGGTCGCGATCGTCAGCGACGGGCCGCCGATCCTGTTCGACGTCGCCTCGGCGCCGACGTTCGCCGACGCCCAGGCGGCGATCGTCTGGTCGTCGGGCGTGACGACCCAGGTGCACGTCGACGCGAAGCTGTCGAGCCTGCTGCGCGGCGGCTCCGGGGAGACGGTCCAGATCGCGTTCGGCGGCAGCGGCTGGCTGCTCGTCCAGCCCTCCGAGGGCCGCGTCGAGGGCGACAACGGCCGCACGGGCGGCCAGGGGCTAGGCGGCGGCCTCGGCCGGCTGCTCTCCGGCTGAGCCTCGTCGTCGCCGGCCGCGTCCTCGGTCGCTCGTGTGCAGAGCACACGTCGCTCCCTGCGTCCTGGCCGGCGACGACGATCCTCCAGCCTGGGGCCGAGCTTCAGTTGGTAAAGTATTGACCAATGGCCGTCGACGAGACCTGTCCCGTCTGCCGCACCGCGGACGTGATCTGCGGCAAGTGGACGCTGCTGCTCGTCCGCGACCTGGCCGAGGGCCGCTCGCGCTTCTGCGAGCTCGAG
>DASZVK010000087.1:0-10528 GCA_035547175.1 Solirubrobacteraceae bacterium | reverse complement strand
CGGCGATCCGAGCGCAGCTTCGAGCGCTCGTGGCGGCGGTACTCGAGCGCGACGCGCGGGACCAGCACGCCCTCCCAGCCGTGCTCGAGCGCGTTGAGCCACAGCTCCCAGTCCTCCAGCGCGGCGAACGCGGGGTCGAAGCCGCCCGTGTCGGCCACCAGCTCGCGGCGCATCAGCGCCGTGACGCCGATCAGGTGGCGGTCGAGCAGCTTCAGCGGGTCGTAGGGCGGCACGCGCACCTCGGCCGCCCAGCGCCCGAAGAAGCGATGCCAGCCGTAGGCGAAGCCGGCCGCCGGGTGCGCGTCGAGCGCGGCGCGCAGGTCGGCGAGCGCGCCGGCGGCGAGCCGGTCGTCGGCGTCGAGGACCAGGACGAACGGCGTGTCCGCCCGCCGCAGGCCCTCGTTGCGCGCCGCGGCGACGCCCTGGTTGGGGGTGCGCACGACCTCGACCGCGTCGGGCAGCGCGTCGAGCGCGGCGTGCGTCGCGGCCTCCGTCGAGCCGTCGTCGACGACGATCACGCGCGGCGCGCCGCCGTCCTGGGCGAGCAGGCTCGCCACCGCCTCGCCGACGAACTCGCCGTAGTTGAAGCAGGTGACGACGGCTGTAACGTCCAAGCGCGCCGAGGCTATCCGATCCCCGATGCCCGTCCTCTCGATCGTCACGCCGGTCTTCCAGTCCGGCGAGTACCTGCGGGGCTGCCTCGACAGCGTCGCGGCGCTGGGCGTCCCGCACGAGCACGTCGTCGTCGACGGCGGCTCGACCGACGGCACGGTCGAGCTGCTCCGCTCGCGCGAGGACCCGGCGCTGCGCTGGACCAGCGAGCCCGACCGCGGGCAGACGCACGCGGTCAACAAGGGCCTGGAGCGGGCGACCGGCGAGCTGCTGATGTGGGTCAACGGCGACGACGAGGTCGTGCCCGAGGGCGTCGAGGCGGCCGTCGCGCACCTGCGGGCGAACCCCGCCTGCCAGGCCGTCTACGGCGGCCTCGACTACACCGACGCCGACGGCGCGCTGCGCCGCCGCACGAGCCCGGCGGCGTGGAGCTGGCGGCGCTACCTGCTGCTCGGCGACTACGTGCAGACGCCGACGTTCGTCTTCCGCCGCGCGCGCGCGCTGGCCGTCGGGCCGCTCGACGAGCGCTGGGTCGACGCCGCCGACTACGACTTCTACCTGCGCCTCACGCACGGCGTCCGCGTCGACCGCATGCCGGGCGTGCACGTGCGCTTCCGCTACCACGAGTCCTCGAAGTCGGCGCGCGACATGTTCAAGCAGCTCGACGAGGCCCAGCGGATTCGCCTGCAGTGGTCGCGCGGGATCGCCGACCGCGCCGTGATGGTCGGCTTCGACCGCTTCAAGCGCGTCGCGCTGCCGATCCTCACCCGCGGCCGCTGGCCCGCGCCGTTCGACGACGCCTGAGCGCCGCGGCGCGGTAGGCCCAGACGATCGCGCGGCTGGCCGCGACGTTGACCGCCACGGCGAGCGGGTGCCCGGCGCCGTGCTCGCGGGCGTTGCGCGCGTGCTCGGCGAACTGGCCCTCGAAGCCGGTCAGGCTCAGCGTCTCGCCGGCCATGCGGAACGTCGCCAGCGGCTCGCGCAGCACGACCGGGTCGCCGCGCTCGCCGAGCTTGAGCCAGAGGTCGTAGTCGGCCGACCAGCGGAAGCGCTCGTCGTAGCCGCCGACGGCCTCGAGCGCGGCGCGGCGCACGAACGTCGACGGCGCCGAGACGTGGTTCTGGCAGAGGTGCAGGGCGAAGCTGTGGTGGCGCAGGAGGAAGTCCTTGTAGGCGGTCACGCCGCGGCGGATCTCGCGGCCGTCGCCGTCGACGATCAGGCACGGCCCCGTGACCCACTCGGCCTCGGGGTGGGCGGCGAACGCCGCGCCGACGCGGGCGAGCGCGCCCGGCAGGTAGGCGTCGTCGGCATTCAGGCAGCCAACGACCTCGCCGGTCGTCATCGCGATGCCCTTGTTGAGCGCGTGCGTCAGCCCGCGGTCGGGCTCGGAGACGTGGCGCACCCCGGCGGCGCGCACGATCTCGACCGTCCCGTCGGTCGAGCCGCCGTCGACGACGACGTGCTCGACCTCGCCCGCGTACCGCTGCTCGCGCACGCTGCGCAGGGTCTGCGCGATCGTCCCGGCCGCCTCGAACGAGGCCGTGACGACGCTGACCGACGGCAGGCCGCTCACGGCGCCGGCGCCGGCCGCCCCTCGCTCGCGGCCAGCTCGCGCAGGTCGGCCTGCACCATCATCTCGACGAGCGCCTCGAAGCTCACGCGCGGCGCCCAGCCGAGCCGCTCGCGCGCCTTCGACGGGTCGCCGACGAGCGGGATCGGGTCGTGCGCGCGGACGAGCTCGGGATCGACGGTCACGTAGCGCTCCCAGTCGTCGACCTCGGCCGCCGCGAACGCCGCCTCGACCATGTCGCGCACCGTGTGCGAGACGCCGCTGCAGACCACGTACTCGTCGCCGGAGTCCTGCTGGAGCATCAGCCACATCGCCTCGACGACGTCGCCGGCGAACGACCAGTCGCGCGTCGCGTCGAGGTCGCCGAGGCGCAGCTCGTCGGCGAGTCCGAGCCTGATCGCCGCCGCCGTGCGGCTGATCTTGCGCGAGACGAACTCGGCCGGCCGCCGCGGCGACTCGTGGTTGTAGAGGATCCCGCTCGACGCGTGCAGGCCGTAGCGCTCGCGGTAGGTCGAGACCATCAGGTGCCCGTAGAGCTTGGCCACGGCGTAGGGGTTGTGCGGCCGGAACGGCGTCGCCTCGGTCTGGGGCGACTCGCTCGTCGCGCCGAAGATCTCCGACGTCGACGCCTGGTAGACGCGGATCCGCGGGTTGGTGATCCGCACCGCCTCGAGCATGAACGTCACGCCGACCGCCGTGAACTGCGCGGTCATCACCGGCTGGCGCCACGAGGCCGGCACGAACGACGTCGCGGCGAGGTTGTAGAGCTCGTCCGGCTCGGCCCGCGCGATCGCGTCCAGCAGCGCGATCTGGTCGAGCAGGTCGGCCTGCACGAGCGTCACGTCGCGGCGCACGCGCTCGAGGTTGGGGTAGCTCGCGGCGGGCGAGCCGCGCACGACGCCGAACACCTCGTAGCCCTTCCCCAGGAGCAGCTCGGCGAGGTACGAGCCGTCCTGCCCGGCGATGCCCGTGATCAGCGCGCGAGGGATGCCCGCCGCTCCCGGAAGCTCGCGATCGTCCGCTCCAGGCCGTCCTCGAGCGAGACCGTGGGCTCGTAGCCCATCAGCTCCCGGGCGCGCGAGATGTCGAGGAAGCGCTTGGGCTGGCCGTCGGGGCGAGTCGCGTCCCAGACCGTCTCGCCCTCGTAGCCGACGAGGCGCTCGATCGTCTCGGCGAGGTCGCGGATCGTCGTCTCCACGCCCGTGCCGACGTTGACCGGCTCGGAGGTCTGCAGGCGCTCGGCCGCCAGCAGCAGCGCCCGCGCGGCGTCGTCGACGTAGAGGAACTCGCGCGAGGGCGACCCCGTGCCCCAGAGGACGACCTGCGCGTCGCCGCGCTCGGCGGCCTCGACGTACTTGCGGATCATCGCCGCGATCACGTGCGAGTCCTCGAGGTCGAAGTTGTCGTTGGGGCCGTAGAGGTTGGCGACGATCGGCACGCAGGAGTCGAAGCCGTACTGGCGCCGGTAGGCGTCGCTGAGCACGAGCATCATCTTCTTGGCCAGGCCGTAGGGCGCGTTGGACTCCTCGGGGTAGCCGTCCCACAGGCCGTCCTCGCGGAACGGCGCCGGCGCGAACTTCGGGTAGGCGCAGACCGTGCAGGCGCTGACGAGCTTGCCGACGCCCGCGTCGCGGCACTGCTCGAAGACGTTGGCCGTCATCATCAGGTTGTCGTAGACGAGCGGCGCCGGGTTGCGGCGGTTGTAGCCGATGCCGCCGACGTTGGCCGCCAGGTGGACGACGATCTCGGCGCCGTCGACGGCCGCGCGGCAGGCCGCCGGCTCGCGCAGGTCGAAGTCGCGCGAGCGGATCACGCGCACGCCGGCGCCGAGCGCCTCGAGGTCGCGCACGACCGCGGTGCCGAGGAAGCCCGCGCCTCCGGTGACGACGACGTCCCGGCCCGCCCAGAAGGCGCCCGACGGCTCAGCCATGGCTCTCGCCCACGCGGATGCGCCGGCCGGCGAGCTGGTCCTCGAGCAGCGCCACGTCGGCCTGCACCATGATCCGCACGAGGTCCTTGAACGTCGTCGTCGGCGTCCAGCCGAGCTTCTCGCGCGCCTTGCTCGGGTCGCCCTGCAGGGCGTCGACCTCGGCCGGGCGCAGGTAGCGGGCGTCGAACTCGACGACCTTCTCCCAGTCGAGGCCCAGGCACGCCGCGGCCTCGTCGAGGAACTCGCGCACGCTGTGCATCTCGCCCGTGGCGATGACGTAGTCGTCGGGCTCGTCCTGCTGGAGCATGCGCCACATCGCGTCGGTGTAGTCGGGCGCGTAGCCCCAGTCGCGCCTGGCGTCGAGGTTGCCGAGGAACAGCTGCTTCTGCAGGCCGAGGTGGATCGCCGCCAGCCCGCGCGTGATCTTGCGCGTGACGAACGTCTCGCCGCGGCGCTCTGACTCGTGGTTGAAAAGTATTCCGTTACTGGCATGCATCCCATAGGACTCGCGGTAGTTGACCGTGATCCAGAACGCCTGCACCTTGGCGACCGCGTAGGGGCTGCGCGGGTGGAACGGCGTCGTCTCGCTCTGCGGCGGCGGCGTCGCGCCGAACATCTCCGAGCTCGAGGCCTGGTAGAAGCGGGCGTCCAGGCCGGCGTCGCGCATCGCCTCGAGCATCCGCACCGCGCCGAGGCCGGTCACGTCGTTGGTGTACTCGGGGATGTCGTAGGAGACGCGGACGTGCGACTGCGCGGCGAGGTTGTAGACCTCGTCGGGCTGCAGCTCGTAGAGCAGACGGACGAGGCGGCTGGAGTCCTGCAGGTCGCCGTGGTGCAGGAAGAGCTTGACGCCGGTCTCGTGGCGATCGCGGTAGATCGCGTCCAGTCGCTCGGTGTTGAAGGACGAGGACCGCCGGACGATGCCGTGCACCTCGTAGCCCTTGTCGAGCAGCTGCTCGGCGAGGAACGAGCCGTCCTGGCCGGTGATCCCGGTGATGAGGGCCTTGCGCACCGGCTGATCCTAGCCAGCGCCGCGGCCCGTCCGGACGGCACGACGGCCGCTCAGCCGCCCGAGCAGCGCTCGACCGCGCGCGGCTCGACGAGCGTGATCCCGCCCGCCGACGTCGCGGGGCGCAGCGACGGCAGGACCGCCCCGAACGAGCCCGGGACGTCGTCGAAGACCAGCGCGACGGGGTGCTCGCGCGCGACGGCGCCGCGCAGCAGCGAGCACACCGCGGCCGGCGTCGCCGGCGTCTTGGCCGGCAGGTAGCGGATCAGCTCGTGCTGGCGGCGCTCGCCGAAGAACGGGTAGTCCCACGCGAACTCGCCGCCGAACATCAGCACCGTGCCGCGCGGGTGGCGGCGATCGAGCGCGGCCAGGACGGGCCGGATGTACGGGCGCGTCATCGTCATCTGGACGTAGCGCGGGTAGGACCAGATCGTCGGCGTGCCGGGCTGCGTCAGGACGGGCTTGTAGGGGTTCGCCAGGACCACCGGCAGCGCCGACGTCACGGCCAGCGCGACGGTCAGCGAGCGCGCCCATGGTCGTCGCCAGACGACGCCCAGCAGCGGCACCGCGAGCGCGTAGGCGGGCATGATGATCCGGCCGTTGAACGGGGTCGCCAGCTGGGTCGTGCCGAACGCGACGACGGACAGGATCGCGCCGATCGCCAGCGTGCGCCGGATCGGCGGCCCGCGCCGGCGCAGCGCCAGCGCGAAGGCCAGCGGCACGAGCACCAGCAGCACGACGAGCCCGCCGGCGACGCGGTCCTCGTCGGTGTCCGTGCCGAGCACGAAGTCGAAGCCGTCGTCCTTCCAGCCGCTCAGCCAGGTGCCCAGCGTGCGCCCGAGGGCCGGGTCGACCCAGGGCGCCGAGACCCCCGGCGAGTCGACCAGCGACCAGCTCAGCCGCCCGACGTTGGGCACGAGCGGGCCGGTCCGCTCCTGGAGGTTGCGCAGCCCGCCGAACGGGCCGCCGTAGTCGGCCACGTTGGCCGCGTACCCGTAGGCGCCGAAGACCGCCGCGCCCGCCACCAGCGCCGCGCCCAGCCCGGCGACCGTGCGCCGCGAGGGACGCAGCTCGACGAGCGCCGCGACGAGCACCACGGCCAGCGCCGGCAGCATGAACACGAGGCTGCTCTTGGCCCCCAGCGCGAGCCCGAAGGCGATCCCCGCGAGCGCCGTGTCGGCGCGATCGCGGCGGCGCAGCGCGCGTATCCCGAAGGCCGTCGTCGCGAGCACGAACGCCGTCACGACGAGGTCGTTCTGCGTCGTCGCCGACTCGACGATCGGGCCCGGCAGCAGCACCCACACGGCGGCCGCGAACGCCGCCCCGGCGCGCGCGACGCGCAGCTCGCGCGCGAGCATCCAGACGCCCAGCGCGCAGGCCCACAGGGCCAGCCACTGGACGAGCGAGACGTACGTGTCGCTGCCCGCCAGCGCCATCGTCCAGGCGAGGCCGATCTCGGCGTTCGGGGGCGAGGCGAGCTGGCGCACCGTCCCGCCCGGGTAGTGCGCGATCGACTCGTGCTGCAGCCAGTAGGCCGCGCGCGAGAGGTGGTAGGTCATCGAGTCGTAGTTCAAGGGCGCCGTCGTCAGCCCGAGCACGAGCTGGAAGACGGCCAGCGCGACCGCCAGCACGACGACCGTCGCGACCGCCGGGTGGCGGCGCACCTGCGCGGCGACGCCCGCGCGCGCGGGCAGCCACGGGCCGGCCGGCAGCGGGCGGCCGGTCGCCCACCAGGCGGCCGCCGCGAGCGCCAGCACGTCGGCGTGGCCGGCCAGCCACCAGGTCCGCGTCAGCGCGTGGAACGGGGTCGCCAGCAGCGCCAGCCCGACGACCTGCGCCGCCCCCAGCAGCGCCGTGGCCAGCAGGAAGGCGGCACGACCGGCGACGCGCATCGCCGCCGCGAGCAGGGCCGACGACGCGACGGCCAGGACGATCCCGAGCGCAAGCAGGTCGGCAATCCTACGGGACCCCGTCGACGCGCTCGGGCGGCCGCCGGCGCCCGTCCGAGCGGGCCGGAGGGCCACGTAGACTCGGCGCATGGTCGTCGGCATCGTCGGGCTCGGGTACGTCGGGCTGCCGCTCGCCGTGGCGTTCGCGCAGGCGGGCCACGACGTCGTCGGGGTCGACTCCGACGCCGCCAAGGTGGCCGCGCTGGACCGTGGCGAGTCCTACGTGCCGGACATCGCCTCCGAGACGATCCACGGGCTCGGCGGGCGCATCCGCGCGACCGTCCGCTACGACGACCTGGCGGGCGCCGACGCGATCCTCGTCTGCGTCCCGACGCCGCTGACGGCCAACCGCGAGCCCGACCTCGCGCCGCTGCTGGACTCGGTCGGCTCGGTCGCCGGCGTCCTGCGCCGGGGCCAGCTCGTCGTCGTCGAGTCGACGACCTACCCGGGCACCACGCGCGAGCAGGTCGGGCCGATCCTCGAGCGCACGACCGGGCTCGTCGCGGGCGCCGACTTCCAGCTCGCCTTCTCGCCCGAGCGCATCGACCCGGGCCGCACGGACTTCACGATGCGCAACACGCCGAAGGTCGTCGGCGGCCTGACGGCCGAGTGCCTCGAGCGCGCGGTGGCCCTCTACTCGGAGGTCTGCGACCGCGTCGTGCCGGTCAGCACGCCCGAGGCGGCCGAGCTGACCAAGCTGCTGGAGAACATCTTCCGCAGCGTCAACATCGCGCTCGTCAACGAGATCGCGATCATCGCCGACCGCATGGGCATCGACATCTGGGAGGTCGTCGCCGCCGCCGACACCAAGCCCTACGGCTTCATGCGCTTCGAGCCGGGGCCCGGCATGGGCGGCCACTGCCTCCCGGTCGACCCGTTCTACCTCGCCTGGCGCGCGCGCGAGTTCGACGTGCCGACCGACTTCATCGAGCTCGCCGGCGCCGTCAACCAGAAGATGCCGTTCTTCTGCGCCGAGAAGATCTCGCGCGCGCTCAACGACCACGGCAAGCCGGTCAAGGGCTCGCGCGTGGCGATCCTCGGCGTCAGCTACAAGGCGGGCGTCGGCGACCTGCGCGAGTCGCCCGCGATCAAGCTCATGCGCCTGCTGGCCGAGCAGGGCGCCGACCTCGTCTACCACGACGACTACGTGCCGCGGCTCGACGACTTCGGGCTGCGGGGCGCCTCGCTCGACGAGGCGCTCGCCGGCGCCGACGTCGTCGCGATCGTCACCGCCCACCCGGGCCTGGACGTCGAGCGCGTCGTCGCGCAGGCGCCGCTCGTCGTCGACTTCCGCGGCGTCACGCGCGGCCTGCGCGCCGAGAACCTCGTGCGTCTCTAGGGGGCCCGCCGAGGCGCCGCCGTCAGAGGTGGGGCAGCACCTCGGCGGCGATCAGCTCCAGGTGCTCGAGGTCGTGCAGGTCGACGAGCTGGAGGTAGCTGCGCGTGGCGCCGACCGCGGCGTAGCCCTGCAGCGTCTCCACCACCTGCTCGGGCGTCCCGGTCGCCGCGTTGGCCGCCAGCAGCGGCGGCAGGCCGAGGGCCTCCGCGCGCGCCAGCGCCCGCGTCTCGTCGCGGTCGCAGGTGACGTTGATCGCGTGCCCGAGGACGATCGAGTCGGGATCGCGCCCGTTGGCCTCGCAGGCGGCGCGCACGCGGGCGAACTGCTCCCTGGTCGTCGCCGGGTCCACCCACGGGACGTTGATCTCCTGGGCGAAGCGGGCGGCCAGGGCGACCGTCTTGCGCGGCCCCAGCCCGCCGACGATGACCGGCAGCGGCGACTGGACCGGCTTGGGCAGCGCCGGGCCGCCGCTCAGCGAGTAGTGCCGACCCGCGAACGAGTAGGTCTCGCCGATCGGCGTGCCCCACAGCCCGGTGACGATCTCGAGCTGCTCGGCGAGGCGCTCGAAGCGCTCGCTCAGCGTCGGCGGGAAGAGGAAGCCGTAGGCCTCGTGCTCGGCCTGGAACCATCCGGCCCCGAGGCCCAGCTCGACGCGCCCGCCGCTCATCTCGTCGGCCTGGGCCACCTGGACGGCCAGCAGGCCCGGCGGCCGGAAGGTGGCGGAGGTGACCATCGTGCCCAGGCGGATCGTGCTCGTCTCGCGCGCGATCGCCGCCAGCGTGACCCACGAGTCGGTGGGGCCGGGCAGGGGGTTGGCGCCGAACGCCATGAAGTGATCGGAGCGGAAGAAGGCGTCGAAGCCCAGCCGCTCGGCGGCCTGCGCCATCGCGAGCTGGTCGGCGTAGGTGGCTCCGTACTGGGGCTCGACGAAGACGCGCAGGTCCATGCGCGGCGATGCTAGCGGCGGCCCGACCGGTGCCACGCCGAACGCAAGCCGCCGCCCGGGCCGCGGCCCGACCGGGCCGGCGGCTCAGGCCGAGGCCCAGTCGTAGGTGAGGCGCAGCCCCTGCTCGATCGTCGTCGTCGCCGACCAGCCCAGCAGTTCTCGCGCGCGGCCGGCGGCGAGGCAGCTGCGCGCCACCTCGCCGAGGCGGGCGGGCCGCAGCTCCGGCGTGAAGTCGACGCCCGGCTCGAAGCCGGCGATGATCTCGACGAGCCGGTTGACCGACGTCTCCTCCTCGGTGCCGAGGTTGATCGCGCCGGTGACGTCGCCGTCGCCGGCGGCGACGATCGCCTCGACCAGGTCGCCGACGTAGATGTAGTCGCGCGTCTGCTCGCCGCTGCCGAACACGATCGGCCTTCCGCCCTCGCGCAGCCTGCCGCAGAAGATCGCGATCACGCCCGCGTCGCCGTGCGGGTCCTGGCGCGGGCCGTAGACGTTGCCGAAGCGCAGCGCCAGCGTCGACATCCCGTACACGCGCTCGAACAGGCCGAGGTAGCACTCGGCGCAGTACTTGCTCTGGCCGTAGGCGGCCATCGGCAGCGGCGCCACGGTCTCGGGCGTCGGTACCTGGTCGGCCTCGCCGTAGATCGCCCCGCCCGTCGAGGCGAAGACGACACGGCGCACGCCGGCCCGGCGGGCGGCCTCGAGCACGTTGATCGTGCCCTCGACGTTCGTGCGCGCGTCGGCCGCGGGGTCCTCGAGCGACACGCGCACGTCGATCTGGGCGGCGAGGTGGAAGACGACGTCGGGCGCCTGCGCCGCGACCAGCTCGCGCATCGCCGCGCCGTCGCGCACGTCGGCGCGGTGCAGCGCCGCACCGGCGGCGAGCGCGCCGGCGAGGTTGGACTCCCTGCCCGAGGAGAGGTCGTCGATGACCGCCACCTCGTCGCCGCGCGCCAGCAGCGCGTCGACGAGGTTCGAGCCGATGAAGCCGGCGCCGCCGGTCACGAGTGCCTTCATGGCGGCGATCCTACGTGGCGTACACGGCGGCCAGCGCGGCGGCGACGGCGTCGGGGGCGCAGCGCTCGCGCACGCGGCGGAGGCCGCGCTCCCCCGCGGCGGCGTCGCCGTAGCGCGCGCGGGCGGCGGCGGCGAGCGCCTCCGCGTCGCCGGGCG
>DASZVK010000086.1:0-4935 GCA_035547175.1 Solirubrobacteraceae bacterium | reverse complement strand
AGTCGTTCGCGCGCCAGCGCGAGCGCGTGCTCGCCGCGCTCGCCGACGTCCGCGCGAGCGGGCCGCTGCCGGCGCTGGTCGTCTGCCACCGGCAGACGCTGCGGCTGGCCGTCGAGGCGCTGCGCGGCGAGCGCCTGGACGAGGTGTCCAACGGCTTGCTGGTGGCGCTGTGACGCGCGCGGCGGGCGCGGTCTTCGCGCTGCTCGCCGCGGCGACGTTCGCGGCGTTCTTCGTCGCCCAGCGGCTCAAGCACGAGCCGACGGCGATCCAGGGGGTGCGGGTCCACGACGCCCTGTTCTCGCCGACCTGCGGCTGCGAGAAGCGCGCGCTGCGCGCCTCGTTCCGCGTCAAGCGCGACGAGGACGTGACGGTCGAGGTGATCGACCGCGAGGGCGACGTCGTGCGCACGCTCGTGCGCGACCGCACGGTCAGGGCGTACCGGCGCATCCCGACGATGTCCTGGGACGGCGCGACGGACGCCGGCGCGCGCGCGCCCGACGGCGGCTACCGGCTGCGGGTGACGCTGCACCGGGAGGGCCGCACGATCGTCGTGCCGCGCGCGCTCACGCTCGACACGACGCCGCCGCGCCCGCGCGTCCGCGGGATCGGCCCCAACCACCTGCTGCCCAACGACGTCGGCAGGGTCCGCATCAGCCTCGGCCAGCGCGCCGGGGCCTACGGGCGGCTGCTGATCTTCCGCACGGCTCCGGGCGCCCCGCGCCTGATGACCGAGCTGCCGCTGCGCAAGGGCGCCGTGCGCGCCTCCTGGAGCGGCCGCGCCAAGGGCCGCCAGGTCCCGGCCGGGACGTACCTCGTCGTCGCCCGTTGGCGCGACAGCGCGGGCAACGTCGGCAGCTCGGTGCCGCTCGACGCCCACGGGCTGCCGGTGCTGCCCTACGGGACGGGGCTGCGCGGCCATGGCGGCGTCACCGTGCGTCACCTGGAGATCGAGCCGCCGCGCGTCCCCGCCCGCCCCGGCCAGGAGATCGCGTTCGGCGTCGATGCGCGCGGCGACTGCTTCCGCTGGAGCATCCACCGCCTCGGCAACCCGGAGGTCGTCCGCCGCGGCCGCTCCTGCCACACGCCGCTGGACGTCCACGCGCCGGGCGAGGAGTCCGGCGTCTACCTGTTCGAGGCGCACACCGCGACCCACCGCGCCGAGGTCCCGTTCGCCGTCCAGGCCGCCAAGCCGGCCAAGGCGCTCGTCGTCCTGCCGCTGCTGACCTGGCAGGGCCGCAATCCGGTCGACGACGACGGCGACGGCGCGCCGGACACGCTCGACCGCGGCGTCGCCTCCGCGACCGCGCGGGTGCTCGCGGGCGGCAGGCTGCCACACGGCTTCGCCGCCGCCGAGGGACCGCTGCTGGCCTTCCTGCAGAGCCGTCACCGGCGCTTCGACGTGACGACCGACTACGCGCTGGCGACCGGCACGGGGCCGGCGCTCGCCGGGCATACCGGCGTCGTCCTCCCGGGCGACGTGCGCTGGCTGCCGAACGCCGTCTCGGTCGCGCTGCGCGACTTCGCCCGCCTCGGCGGGCGCGTGCTGGAGATCGGCACCGGGTCGCTGCGCCGCGGCGTGGCGCTGTCGTCGCACGGGACGCTGCACCGGCCGACGGCGGCGGCGCCCTCCGACGTGTTCGGCGCACGGCTGCGGCCGGTCGTCCACGCGCCGACGACCGTGACCAACGCGACCGACTCGATCCGGCTGTTCGCCGGGACGGTCACGGGCGGCACCGGCGTCTTCTCCGGCTTCCCCGGCTACGAGGCGCTCGCCGCTCCGGGGCCGCGCCTGCGGCCGGTCGCGACCGCGACGACGTCCGGCGGCGCGACGGTGATCGTCGCCGCCCGCTACGGCCGCGGCCTGGTGATCCGCACGGGGCTGCTGGGCTTCGCCACGCACCTGCGCTCGGACGACGACGCCGCCCAGCTCGTGCTGCGCTCGATGGACCTGCTGGACGGCGGCTCGTGAAGGAGGCGGGCGTGATCGTCGCGGCGCTGCTCGCCGCCGTGGCCGTGCTGCACCGCTCGCCGCGCCCCGCGGCGTGGGCGACGCTCGGCGCGCTCGTGCTCACGCCCGTGCTGCTGCTGGCGCAGATCTGGGACTCCTCGCAGCTCGAGCCGCTGCGTGATCGGCCGACGCTGTTCGCGGCGCTCGGCGCGGCGGCGCTCGTGGCCGTCGCGGCGGCGGCGTGGGCGATGCGCCGCTGGCCGGCGACGCTGCCCGTCGCCGCGGTCGTGGCGCTGCCGTTCCGCGTGCCGATCTCCAGCGGCGGCACCACGTCCAACCTGCTCGTCGCGCTCTACCTCGTGATCGCCGCGGGCGCGCTCGGCTGGGCGCTCGCCGAGCTGCGCAGGCCCGACGACGGCCGCGAGGAGGAGATCCACCCGGCGCGGCGCCTGGAGTGGGCGCTGATGGGCTTCGTCGTGCTCTACGCCGTGCAGGCGCTGTACTCCGACGACTTCGGCAAGGCGCTGTCGCAGATCGCCTTCTTCTACGTGCCGTTCGCGCTGCTCTACGCGCGCATGCGCCGCGTGGCGTGGACGCCGCGACTGCTGGCGTGGTGCCTGGGCGCGCTGTGCGCGCTCGCGGTCGTGTTCGTCGGCGTCGGCTTCTGGGAGTACCACGCGCGCGAGCTGCTGCTCAACCCGAAGGTCATCAACGGCAACGAGTTCGCCTCCTACTTCCGCGTCAACTCGCTGTTCTTCGACCCGAACATCTACGGGCGCTTCCTCGCGATGGTGATGATCGCGGTCACCGCCGTGCTGCTGTGGAGCCCCAGCACGCGCCTGGTGCTCGCCGGCGGCGTGCTGCTGGCGCTGCTGTGGGCCGGGCTCGTGCTGACGTTCTCCCAGTCGAGCTTCGTCGCGCTGCTGGCCGGGCTGGCGGTGCTCGGCGCGATCCGCTGGAGCCGCCGCTGGACGGCGGCGGTCGCCGCTGCGCTGGTCGTGGCGGGAGCGGCGATCGTCGTCGCTGCGCCCGGCGCGCTGCACCTCGACCTCGGCAGCTCGGCGAGCGCCGACCGCGCGACGAGCGGCCGCTACGACCTCGTCCGCGGCGGTGCGCAGCTGTTCGCCGACCGCCCGGCGCAGGGCTGGGGCTCGGCGTCGTTCTCGCGCGCCTACCGGCGCGAGCTCGACGAGTCGACCGAGCGCGCCGTCTCGGCCTCGCACACGATCCCGGTCACGGTCGCGGCCGAGCAGGGCGTGCCGGGCTTCCTCGCCTACGTGGCGCTCGTCGCGCTGGCGCTGCTGACGCTGCTGCGGCGGTCGAGCCGCTCGCCCGCGCGTGCGGCCGTCGCCGCGGCGTTCGTCGCGCTGCTCGTGCACACGATGCTCTACGCGGCGTTCCTCGAGGACCCACTGACATGGGTGCTGCTCGGCATCGGAGG
Source organism: Solirubrobacteraceae bacterium (assembly GCA_035547175.1). Classification (GTDB taxonomy): domain Bacteria; phylum Actinomycetota; class Thermoleophilia; order Solirubrobacterales; family Solirubrobacteraceae; genus BP-464. The sequence goes on along the minus strand of DASZVK010000086.1, from coordinate 1,546 downwards.
GGCGCTCGCCGGACTGCCGGCGCCCGACGGCGATGAGCCCGCGACGGCGTGAGGCGGCCGCGGTCGGCGCGCTCGCGCTGGCCGCCGTCGTGCTGTTCGCGGTCGCGCCGACCTACCCGAACTACGACGCCTACTACCACCTCGTCTGGGGGCGCGAGCTGCTCGACGGGCAGGCGCCGACGTTCTCGGTCTACGCCGCGCCGACCGAGCACCCGCTCTACCTCGCGATCTGCGCGCTGGTCGGCGCGGTCTTCGGCGAGCACGGCGACCGCGCGCTCGTCGCGCTGGGGGCGCTGTCGCTCGTCTGGCTGTCGTGGGCGACGTGGCGCGTCGGGCGCGCGACGTTCGGGACCTGGGCGGGCGTGCTCGCGGGCGCGTTCGTCGCCTCGAGCTTCGCGCTGCTGCTCTATGCGGCGCGCGCCTACGACGACGTGCCGTTCCTGGCGCTGGTGCTGACCGCGGCGATGGTCGAGGCCGAGCGGGCGGAGGGAGGGCGTCCGCGTCGCCGGCTCGTGCTGGCGCTGCTGGCGGTCGCCGGCCTGCTGCGCCCCGAGGCCTGGGTGCTCGCCGGGCTGTACTGGCTCTGGCGCGGCCGCGACCTGCGGACGCTGGCCGTCGTGCTCGCCGCGCCGGCGCTGTGGGCGGCCGTCGACTGGGCGGTGACGGGTCACCCGCTGCACTCGATCACGGCGACGAGCGACCTCGCCGACGCGCTGCACCGCCGACGCGGCATCGAGCACGTGCCGCACTCGTTCGTCAGCTTCCTCGTCGACGTCGCGCGCCCGCCGGTCGCCGCCGCGGGCGTGCTCGGGCTGTGGCTGGCGTGGCGCGACCGCGCCCGCCTGCCGACGGCCTACGTCCCGGCGGCGCTGCTCGTCGGCGGCTCGCTGACGTTCCTCGTCACCGGCGCGGCCGGCCTCTCGATCCTGCCGCGCTACCTGACCGTGCCGGTCGTCGCGCTGTGCCTGTTCGCCGGCCACGCGGTTGCCGTGCTGGCGCGCGACCGGCGGCTGCTGGCGGCGATGGTCGTCGTCGGGCTCGTCTTCCTGGGCCTCAAGCACAACTCGTTCACGACGCTCGTGCACGAGGTCCGCTTCGACCGCGACAGCCACGCCGATCTCGTCGCGCTGCTGCGCAGCCCCGAGGTCTCGCGCGGGCGCGACTGCGGGCCCGTGTCGTTCCCCAACTACCGTGGCGTCCCCAACGCCAAGTGGATCCTCGACAGCGAGGACGTCGTCGCGCGCAGCGACCGCCGCCCGCGCCACGGCGTCGCCGTGTTCACGACGACGAAGCTCGCGCTGCAGCGCTTCGGCCTCGCCGACGGCGCGTCGCGGACGACGAACACGCCCGACCCCGGCTTCCGGCTCGTCCCCGCGACGCGCACGGGGATGTTCGTCGCGCGGATCTCGTGCCCCGCGCTCGGTGGCGGTTGAGGAACGGTCTGACTATCCGACTCAACCTCAACCACCTCCTGAGCGCGCTGAGGCGGCGGCGAGCGCGCGGGGGCGGCGGCGAGCGCGCGGGGGCGGCGGCGGGCGCGCGGCTC
>DASZVK010000085.1:0-2007 GCA_035547175.1 Solirubrobacteraceae bacterium | reverse complement strand
TCGGGATCGCAGTGGTCGTCGGCCGGATCGAACTGCGTGGGGTCGGGGTAGCCGGCGCGGGCCACGCGCGCGGTGCCGACCACCGCCGGCGGGCTGGCGCTCGAGTGATAGAAGAGGACGCCGTCGCCGAGCGAGATCTCGTCGCGCAGGAAGTTGCGCGCCTGGTAGTTGCGCACGCCGTCCCAGCGGGTGGTGCCGTTCTTGGCGCGCGCGAGGTCGTCGATGGAGAAGGTCTCGGGCTCCGACTTCATCAGCCAGTAGCGGGGCATCTCGTCTGTCTATCATTGACGGTCGTCCCGCGGGGGTTATGCTTGGGGGCGACCGTGAGGCATATCGCCCACGGCAAAACCCGCCGGGAGCTGAAGGCCTCGGCGAAAGGAAAAGGAGAACGAACATGCACGGACACGTGTTGTCCCGGTGGCTCGCCCACTACGAGAACGGCGGCGGCCACGGCTGGGGCGGATGGAGCTGCGGCCCCGGCGAATCGCGGCACTGGGGCGGAGGTCGGCACGGCCACCACGGCCAGGGCGGCGGTGGCGACGACGACGGCGTCGAGGGGTTCGGCGGCGGGCCGTTCGGCGTCCGCCGGCCGCTCCGGTTCCTGGCCTACAAGCTGGAGCTGGACGAGAAGCAGGTGGCGGAGCTGGCGCGCATCCTCGACGACCTGAAGACGGAGCGCGCCCAGGGGGAGGTCGACCGGCGGCGCTCGCTGTCGGGGTTCGCCGACGCGGTCGGCGGGCCGACCTTCGACGCCGGGCGGGCCAAGGAGGCGGCGGCGCTGCGGGTGGCCACCGCCGAGCGGCTGCGCGACGCCGTCACCTCGGCGCTCGGCAAGCTGCACGCCCTGCTCGAGGACGACCAGCGCGAGCGCCTCGCCTATCTGATTAGGACCGGCGTCCTGAGCCTATAAGCACGACCCACAGGTCCCATTAGCGCGGGCGACGGCGGCGCGATATCCTCACCGGATGTCGTCGCCGCCGTCGTTTCAACTCCGCAAGGTCGAGAAGCCGAAACCGCGCCCCCAGGACAGCGAGCTGGTGTTCGGGCGCCTCTTCACCGACCACATGGCGATCGTCGACTACGACGCCGAGCGCGGCTGGATCGACCCGCGCGTCGTCCCCTACGGGCCGCTCAGCCTCGATCCGGCGGCGGCGGTCTTCCACTACGCGCAGGAGATGTTCGACGGCCTCAAGGCCTTCCGCGGCGTCGACGGCAAGGTGCGCTTCTTCCGCATCGACCGCCACTGCCGCCGGCTGCACGACGGCGCCGACCGGCTCTGCATCCCGCCCGTCGACGTCGAGCTGTCGCGCGCGGCGATCACCGCGCTGGTGTCGGCCGACCGCGACTGGGTGCCGTCCTCGCCGGGGACCTCGCTCTACATCCGCCCCACGGTGATCGCCAGCGAGCCGTTCCTCGGCGTCCGCCCGGCCAAGCGCTACATCTTCTTCGTGATCGCCTCGCCCGTCGGCGCCTACCACGGCGAGGCCTTCGCCCCGGCCAAGATCCTGGTCGAGGACAAGTACGTGCGCGCCGCGGTGGGCGGCCTGGGCGGCGTCAAGGCCGGCGCCAACTACATCGCCAGCCTGCGCGCGGCCGAGGACGCCAAGGCGCGCGGCTTCGACCAGGTCCTCTGGACCGACGCCCACGAGCACAGCTACCTCGAAGAGGTCGGCACCATGAACATGATGGCGCGCCTCGGCGACGAGATCGTCACCCCGCCGCTCGGCGGCAGCATCCTGGCCGGCGTCACGCGCGACTCGGCGATCACGCTCCTGCGCGAGTGGGGGTTCACCGTCAACGCGCGCCCGCTGGGGATGGAGGAGCTGCTGCGCGCGCAGCGCGGCGGCACCCTGCGCGAGATCTTCGGCTGCGGCACGGCGGCGGTGATCACCCCGGTGGGGACGCTCGGCTGGAAGGGCGAGGAGATCCCCGTCAACGGCGGCCAGCCGGGCGAGGTCGCGCGCCGGCTGCGCGACGCCATCCTGGCCATCCAGTACGCGCGCGAGC
>DASZVK010000084.1:0-2212 GCA_035547175.1 Solirubrobacteraceae bacterium | reverse complement strand
CCCGTCGTTCACGCTCGCCGCGGGCGCGATCGTCGCGCTCGCCGTGCTGCTGGCGGCCGTGCTCGTGGCGGTCTCGCGCGAGCCGCGCTGAGCGCGGCGCTCTCAGCCCTGCTGGGAGGCGCCCGGCTCCCACAGCGGCTCGCCCGCGCCCGAGGCGGCGTTCGCGCCGCGGGCGAGGATGAACAGCAGGTCGGAGAGGCGGTTGAGGTAGCGCACGACCTCCGGGCCGGCGCCGTCGACGAGCAGCGCCCGCCGCTCGGCGCGCCGGCAGACGGTGCGACAGACGTGCAGCTGCGCCGCGGCCGGCGTGCCGCCGGGAAGCACGAACGAGCGCAGGCTCGGCAGCGTCGCGTTGACCTCGTCGCAGCGGTCCTCGAGCCACTGCACCTGCTCGGCGCGCACGCGCAGGCGCTGGCGGCCGTCGCTCGACTCCGGGACCGAGAGGTCGGCGCCGAGGTCGAAGAGGTCGTTCTGGATGCGTCGTAGCCAGGGCGCCCAGGCCTCCGGAAGGCCGTCGACCACGAGCGCGGCGCCGACGTGCGAGTTGAGCTCGTCGACGTCGCCGTAGGCCTCGATCCGCGGGTGCGTCTTGGGCACGCGGCTCATGTCGCCCAGGTGCGTCTCGCCGCCGTCGCCGAGCCGCGTGTAGATGCGCGTGAGGTTGACCGTCACGGTCGCCGACGGTAGCCGATAACTAGCATCGGCCGCGTGCCGTCCGCCGGGGGCGTCCGCGCCCGCACGACCGCCGCGCTGGCGGCGACGATCGCGGCCCTCGCCCTCGCCGGGTGTGGGCTGGCGTCGAGCGGCAGCGAGCCGCGCCCGGTCGACCTGCTCGTCACGGCCGGCTACGGGCAGCGCCCGGTCGGCGGCCCGCAGCGCACGCTCGAGGTCACCGGCACGGAGACCGCCGCCGACCTGCTGCGCCACACGCACACGAGCACGCGCGGCGGCGGCTCGCTGTTCGTCAACGGCGTCGAGCCGGACAAGGGCGCGGCGAAGACGAACCTGCACCGCGGCGACGTCGTCTGGTGGGACCGCGACGAGCCCGCGCCCGCCCGCCGCCCCCGCCCGCGCGTCGGCGCCGTCATCGGCTCGTTCCCCGAGCCGTTCGTGCACGGGATCGACGGCAAGCGCATCCCGGCGCGGCTGGAGTGCGCGCCGCGCCCGGCCGGCGCGTGCGACGTCGCCGCCGAGGCGCTGGCGGACGCCGGCACCGGCATCGTCGGGCGCTCGAAGCTCGGCACGATCCCGGGCGAGGACACGATCGTCGTGCTCGTCGGCCTGTGGCCCGACCTGCGCGCCGACTTCGCCGCCCGCCAGCTCGAGGCCGGCCCGCGCGTCAGCGGCGTCTACGCGCGGATCGCCCACGACGGGCGCTCGATCGCGCTGCTGGACGCCGCCGGGCGGACGGCGCGCACGATGCGCGCCGGCACCGGCCTGATCGCCGCGACGCGCTTCCGCGACGACGAGCCGACCTGGGTCGTCACCGGCACCGACGCCGCCGGGCTGCGCGCCGCCGCCTCGGCGCTGACCGCCGACGCGCTGCGCGGGAAGTTCGCCGTGGCGATCCGCGACGAGGTGCCGACGGCGCTTCCGTTGCGTGTCGGCTGACAAAGCGTGAAGCGCGGCTTGACGACGCCACGGGGCGGGCCCGCCGCGCGCTCGTATAGCTTTCCCGCCTCATGAACGTCGGAGTCCCCAAGGAATACGGGCCCGCCCACCCCGGTGAGCGGCGCGTCGCGCTGGTCCCCGACGTGGTCCGCAAGCTGACAGGCGCCGGGCACGAGGTGCTCGTCGCGCCCGGGGCCGGCGACGGCGCGCTGATCCCGGACGGCGCCTTCGCCGACGCCGGGGCGACGATCTCCGACGACGTCTGGGGCGCCGACGTCGTCGTCAAGGTCGCGCCGCCGACCGCCGAGGAGATCGGCCGCCTGCGGCGCGGCGGCACGCTGATCGGCTTCCTCGCGCCGCGCACGAGCCCCGAGACGATCGAGGCGCTGAAGGCCGCCGGCGTGGTCGCCTACGCGATGGAGGCGGTCCCGCGGATCAGCCGCGCGCAGTCGATGGACGCGCTGAGCTCGCAGTCCAACGTCGCCGGCTACAAGGCGGCGCTGCTCGGCGCCGAGCACGCGACGCGCTTCTACCCGATGCTGATGACCGCCGCGGGCACGATCCCGCCCGCCAAGGTGCTCGTGCTCGGCGCCGGCGTCGC
>DASZVK010000083.1:0-3312 GCA_035547175.1 Solirubrobacteraceae bacterium | reverse complement strand
CGGAGCCTCGGCGGGCACCGCGGCCTCGGCGACGGGCGCCTGCGCCTTCGGGGCGGCCTTCGCGGCCGGCGCCTGCGCCGTCGCGGCGGCGGGCTGCTCGTCGGCGGCGGCGGGCTTGGCCTTGGCCGGCGCCTTGCGCGCGGGCTTCTTGGCGGCCGCCTTCTTCGCCGGGCCGGAGCCGTTGGCGAGCAGCTTGGAGGCCTCGTCGGCGTCGACGGACGACGCCGAGCCCTTGACCTCGAAGCCTGCGGCCTTGAGCTTCTCGAGCACGTCCGCGCTGGACATGCCGTGCTCCTTGGCCAGTTCGTATACGCGCTTGTTCGCCATCAGCTCCTCAACGATTCTAGGGTGTGGGCCCCGACCGACACGGGGCGCCGGAAGGCCCGCGGGAAGGCCCGGCGCGCCAGCGCGCGCTCGAAGCAGGCCGTGCCGCACACGTAGGCGCCGCGCCCCGGCAGCGTCGCCGCGCGGTCGGCGACGACGCGATCGCCGTCCAGCGCCAGGCGGATCAGCTCCGCCTTGGGCCGGCTCGCGCCGCAGCCGACGCAGCGCCGGCTCGGCGCCGCTATGAGACGGGCTCCTCCGAGCCGTCGGCCGGCACCTCGGCCTCCGCGCCCTCCTCGATGACGGCCTCCTCGACGACCGCCTCGGCGGCCTCGTCGTCCCGCTCCTCCGGCTCCTCCTCGGGCTCGCCGCCGACGTAGACCGTGCCGGTGCCCTCGAGCGCCTGGTGGGCCGGCAGGCCGCAGAACCGCGAGCCGGGCAGCGCCGCGTTCGGGCAGCGCCGGCCCGAGGTGAGGATCGCGGCGCAGCGCCCGCTCGTCTCCTCCTCGGTGTACTCGCCCTCGGACTCCTCCTGGGCGAACTCCGTCTCCGAGCGGATGTCGATGCGCCAGCCGGTCAGCCGCGCGGCGAGGCGGGCGTTCTGGCCCTCGCGGCCGATCGCCAGCGAGAGCTGGTCGTCGGGCACGACGACGGTCGCCTGCTTGGCCTCGTCGTCGACGAGCACCTCGCGCACGCGCGCGGGCGACAGCGCCTTGGCGACGAAGCGGGCGGGCTCGTCGTTGTAGGGGATGATGTCGATCTTCTCGCCGCGCAGCTCGGAGACGACCATCCGCACGCGCGAGCCGCGCGGGCCGACGCAGGCGCCGACGGGGTCGACGCCGTCGGCGTGCGAGACGACCGCGATCTTCGAGCGGTAGCCGGGCTCGCGGGCGACGTTGGCGATCTCGACGAGGCCGTCGGCGATCTCCGGGACCTCGAGCTCGAAGAGCGACTTGATCAGCTCGGGGTCGCGCCGCGAGACGATGATCGAGGGCCCCTTGGTCGAGTTGGAGACCTCCTTGATGACCGCCTTGATGCGCTGGTTGTGCTCGTAGCGCTCGCCCTCGACCTGCTCGCCCTTGGGCAGCAGCGCCTCGACGCGCTCGCGCAGCTGGATCAGCGTGTAGCGCGAGTCCTTCTGCTGGACGACGCCGGTGATCAGCTCGCCGACGCGGTCGCGGTACTCCTCGAACATCATGTCGCGCTCGGCCTCGCGGATCCGCTGCAGGATCACCTGCTTGGCCGTCTGCGCGGCGATCCGGCCGAAGTCGTCGGGCGTGACGTCGCGCTCGTCGATCTGGTCGCGGTACTCGGCGAACTTCTCGGGGTCGATCTCCGGGTCCTGGGGCTCGGTCATCTCCCCCGTCTCGGGGTCGACGGTGCGGGCCTCCTCGACGGCCTCGACGAGCAGCTGGTCCTCGAGCTCCTCGGGCACGATCAGCTCGTAGACGAGGAAGTCGCCGGTGTCGTCGTCGAGCTCGACGCGCGCGTACTTGGCGGCGCCGGGCTGCTTCTTGTAGGCGGACAGGAGGGCGTCCTCGAGGGCGTCGTGGAGCTTGTCCGTCGCGATGCCCTTCTCGCGCGCGAGCGCGCTCATCGCCTCCAGGATCTCTCGGCTCATCGCGGCTACTCCTCGACCAGGTTCGAGCGGTTGATGTCGGCGTAGGGGATCTGCACGACCCCCGTGTCGGCGGCGAGCGTCACCTCGGTGTCGGTCGCCCCCACCAGCTCGCCGGTGAACGAGCGGCGGCCGGCGCCCTGGCCGTCCCCGTCCCCGTGCGCGCTGCGCGTGCGCACGCGCGCCTTGGAGCCCAGGAAGCGGCGGAAGTGGTCGGGCTTGGTCAGCGGGCGCTCGACGCCGGGCGAGGAGACCTCCAGCGCGTAGCGCTCGCGGACGGGGTCGAGCGCGCGCGTCACGCGCTCGCACAGGTCGAGCGTGACGCCGTCGGGATGGTCGATGAACAGGCGCACCATCCCGCCGGGGACGACCTCGGCGAGCAGCACCTCGACGTCGGGCTCGCGCTCGGCGAGCTGCGCCTCGATCTCCGCCGGGATGCCGCTCATTCTCAACCCTCCTTCTCGCATGAAAAAAGCGGGCGAGCGCCCGCTTTCGTTCGTGCCTCCGGAGATCGCCCCGGGGGCGAAAGCTGTCTGCGCAGCATAGCACCGGGGACCCTGCGCGGGCGACATCTGGCTTCGCCAGATGTCGCCTGTGGCAGCCCGCCTACGCGGCCCGGCGCGCGGCGCGCTCGCGGTAGGCGCGATAGTCGCTGCGCTCCGGGCGCAGGTGGCTGGCGAGCGCCAGCGGCTTGCGCGCCTCGGCGTGGCGACCCATCAGCTGCAGCGTCCGGCCGAGGCAGAACAGCGCGTAGTCGTTGGTCGGCGCGTGCTCGACGACCGCCTCGAACTCCCGCCGCGCGGCGTCGTAGCGCTGCGCGTGGAACAGGGCACGGCCGAGCGCCTCGCGGATCGAGTCCTTGTCCGGCTCGAGGTCGCGCGCCCGCGTGAGCGGGACGACGGCGGCGTGGAAGTCGCCCTCCTCGAGCAGCGCCGTGCCACGCCGGTAGAGGTCGTAGGCGCTGACGTCGCTCACCGCTACGAGTCTACGCGCCCGGCCGAGCGCGCCCGCAGGCCGTCGACCGCATCGAGCACGGCCCGGGCGACCTCGGCCTTGCTCGCCCGCGCGACCGGCGACTCGCCCGCCGCGGTGACGATCGTGACCTCGTTGCTCGCGCTGTCGAAGCCGATGTCCGACCGCGCGACGTCGTTGACGACGACGGCGTCGAGGCCCTTGCGCTCGAGCTTGCCGCGCCCGAGCGCGACGGCGCCCTCGCCGTGCTCGGCGGCTAAGCCGACGATCGTCTGGCCCTCGCGCCGGCCCGCCGCCAGGCGGGCGACGACGTCATCGGTCGGCTCCAGCTCGAGCGCGAGCCGGTCGAGGCCGTCCTTCTTGATCTTCCCGGCGACGGGCTCGGCCGGGCGGAAGTC
>DASZVK010000082.1:0-3720 GCA_035547175.1 Solirubrobacteraceae bacterium | reverse complement strand
TCGCGCCGCCCGCCACCGCGTCGCGACCGGCCGCGCCCGCGCTGTCGCCGCGCGCCGGCTCCCCTCGCCGCGAGCCACGGCCATCGGGGACACCCACGGCGCCCGTGCCCGTGCCCGCGGCGCCCGCGCCCACACCCATCCCGCTCCTGGCCTGGCTCGGCCTAGCGCTGCTGGCGATCGCCGCGCCGACGGGTGCGCTCGCCCGCCGGCGGAGAGCCGCGGGCGGCGCCGGTAGCCTGCGGCGCCAGTGTCGTTCTACGTCACCACGCCGATCTACTACGTGAACGCGGCGCCCCACCTGGGGCACGCGTACTCGACGATCGGCGCCGACATCCTCGCCCGCCACATGCGCCAGCGCGGGGAGGACGTCTTCTTCCTGACCGGCACGGACGAGTTCGGCGAGCCGGTCGCGCTGGCGGCCGAGCGCGAGGGCAAGACGCCGCAGGCGCTCGCCGACGAGAACTCCGAGCGCTTCCGCGCGCTGATGCCGCGGATCGACGCCTCCAACGACTTCTTCATCCGCACCACGGACCCCGAGCACGGCGCCGTCGTGCAGGAGGTCCTCCAGACCGTCCACGACAACGGCTACGTCTACAAGGGCCTCTACGAGGGCTGGTACTGCCCGCGCTGCGCCGACTTCAAGACCGACGCCGAGATCGAGGACGGCAACCGCTGCCCGATCCACCACATCGAGCTCACCCGCGAGGAGGAGGAGAACTGGTTCTTCGCGCTGTCGCGGCTGCAGGAGCGGCTCGAGCGCCTCTACGCCGAGCAGCCCGACTTCGTGATGCCGCGCCACCGCTACAACGAGGCGCTGTCGTTCATCGCCGGCGGCCTGCAGGACGTCAGCCTCAGCCGGGCCAAGCTGACGTGGGGCGTGCGCGTCCCGTGGGACCCCGATCACGTCTTCTACGTCTGGTTCGACGCGCTGCTCAACTACTACACGGCGCTGTCCTACGCGCGCCCCGGCGAGGACCTGCGCGAGCGCTTCTGGCCGGCGACGTACCACGTCATCGGCAAGGACATCCTCAAGTTCCACTGCGTCTTCTGGCCGGCGATGCTGATGGCCGCCGGGCTGCCGCTGCCCGAGCACGTCTTCGTCCACGGCTACCTGCTGATGGACGGCGAGAAGATGTCCAAGTCGCTGGGCAACGTGCTCGACCCGTTCGCGGTGATCGACCGCTTCGGCTCCGACGCGCTGCGCTACTACTGCTTCCGCGACGTCAGCTTCGGCCAGGACGGCTCGGTCTCGACGACCCAGTTCGAGCAGCGCTACGAGGCCGAGCTGGCCAACGAGCTGGGCAACCTCGCCAGCCGCAGCACGAACATGCTCGTCCGCTACCGCGACGGCGCCGTGCCCGAGGCGCAGGTCGACCGGGAGATCGCCGAGACGCTCGCCGAGGCGATCGCCGACGTGCCGCGCCTGCTCGACCGGGCCGAGGTCTCCCAGGCGCTGGAGGCGATCTGGCGGCCGGTGCGCGCGCTGAACGCCTACGTCGCCGCCACCGAGCCCTGGAAGCTCGCCAAGGACGAGGCCGCGGCCGGGGAGCTCGACGTCGCGCTGGCCACGCTCGCCGAGGGGCTGCGGGTCGTCACCTGCCTGCTGGCCCCGTACCTCCCGCAGGCGACGGCCAAGCTGGCGACCGCGCTGCAGCTCGGCGACGTCGCGCGCAGGTGGGTCGCCGACGTGCCGCCGGTGCGGCGCGTCGAGCAGGTGGCGCCGCTGTTCCCGCGCCAGCCGGAGGCGGTCGGGGCGGGCGGGTCCGGATCCGCGTGATCGACTCGCACACGCACCTGTCGTCCTGCGAGCCTCCGGACACGGAGCTCGTCGCCGCCGCCGAGGCCGCCGGCGTGCGGCGCATCCTGACCGTCGGCATGGACCCCGACAGCTGCCGCCAGGCGCTGGCGTCGGCCGAGGACTTCCCGCAGGTCCGTGCGGCGATCGGCCGCCATCCCAACGCCGCCCACGGCTTCGACGACGCCGACCTCGCCGACCTGCGCGCGCTCGCCCACCACCCGCGCTGCGCGGCGATCGGCGAGACCGGCCTCGACTACTACCGCGAGCGCGCGCCGCGCGAGGACCAGATGCGCGCGTTCCTCGCCCAGATCGAGCTGGCGCGCGAGACCAGCAAGCCGCTCGTCATCCACACGCGCGAGGCCGAGGACGACACGCTCGCGGTGCTCTCCGAGCACGCCGAGGGCATCGACGTGATCCTGCACTGCTTCTCGATGCCCCGGCGGCTGGCCGAGTGCGTCGAGCACGAGCGCTGGTGGCTCTCGTTCGCCGGCAACGTCACCTACCCGCGCAACGAGGCGCTCGCGGCGGCGGCCGCGCAGGCGCCCGCCGAGCGCCTGCTGGTCGAGACCGACGCGCCGTACCTCACGCCGCAGGCCGTGCGCAAGGAGCGCAACCGGCCCGAGTTCGTCGTGCACACGGCGCGCTTCGTCGCGCAGGCGCGCGGCGTCTCCTACGAGGAGCTCGACGCGCTGGTGGAGGCCAACGCCGCGCGCCTGCTCGGGTGGTGAACCCGATCCCGCCCACCCCCGGCGAGCTGCCCGTGCAGCCGAGCCTGCGCCGCCTGCGCCAGTTCGGCGTGCGCCCGAACCGCGAGCTCGGCCAGAACTTCCTGATCGACTCGAACATCCTCGGCGTGATCGAGCGCGCCGCCGAGCTGGGCCCCGCCGACGTCGTGCTCGAGCTCGGCGGCGGGCTCGGCGTGCTCTCCGAGCACCTCGCGGCGCGCGCCGCCCACGTCCACGTCGTCGAGCTCGACCGCGCGCTCGAGGAGCCGCTGCGCGAGGCGCTGGCCCCGTTCGGCGAGCGCGCGACGCTGCACATGGCCGACGCGATGACGCTCGACCTCGCGGCGCTGCGCCCGGCGCCGACGAAGGTCGTCGCGAACCTGCCCTACGGGATCGCCGCCGGGGCGATCCTGCGCACGATCGAGGAGCTGCCGAGCGTCACGCGCTGGGTCGCGATGGTGCAGCGGGAGGTCGGCGAGCGCCTCGCCGCCGCGCCGGGGACGGGCGCCTACGGCGTGCCGTCGGTGCTCGCCCAGCTCGCTTGCGAGGTGCGCGTCCTGCGTCCCGTCTCGCGCAGCGTCTTCCACCCGGTGCCCAACGTCGACTCGGTGCTCGTCGTCCTGGACCGGACCGGGCCGGCGCCGCCGCCGCGCGTGCGCGCGGTCGTGCAGGCGGCGTTCGCCCACCGCCGCAAGGCGCTCGCGCGCTCGCTGTCGCTGTGCTCGCCCGCACCCGTCCCGGGCCCCGACGTGCGCGAGCGCGCCCGCGCCGCGCTCGTCGCGATGGGCCATCCCGCCGACGCACGCGCCGAGCGCCTCTCTCCCGGCGAGCTGCGTACCCTGGCGGACCGGCTCGCATGACGGAGCTCGCTCCCGCGAAGGTCAACCTCTGCCTGTTCCTCGGCCCGTTGCGCGACCGCGACGGCCGCCACGAGCTCGTGAGCGTGATGCAGCCACTCGCGTTCGGCGACGGCGTCGCCGCCCAGCCGGCCGACGAGGACGTCGTCGTCTGCGCGGAGGTCGGCGGGCCGAACCTCGCCGAGCGCGCGCTGCGGGCGTTCCGCGAGCGCGTCGCGCCGCACGGCCCGCGCCTGCGGCTGACGATCGACAAGCGCATCCCCGTCGCCGGCGGGATGGCCGGCGGCTCGGCCGACGCGGGCGCGGCGCTGCGCCTCGCGGCGCAGGCCGCCGGCGTCGG
>DASZVK010000081.1:0-6145 GCA_035547175.1 Solirubrobacteraceae bacterium | reverse complement strand
GAGCGGCCGTCGTCCGGCGGCAGCGCGTTCGCCGGCCGCGCCATGTGGAACAGCTCGCGGACGACGGCGTACTCGTCGGTGTAGCCGCAGCGCGCGATCGGCGCCAGCGCCGCCGTGTCGACCATCCCGTCGCGGACGTAGGCCTCGTCGAGGTGCACGCCGACGACCTGGCCGACGACGAGGTGCTGGTCGACCGGCAGGCCGTCGAGGTCCTCGAGCTCGTGCACGGCGACGACCCTGCACTCCAGCGCGCACGGGCTCGCCGCCACGCGCGGCGGCGCGACCAGCCGGCACGGCGCCGTCTCCAGGCCCGCGTGCTCGAACTCGCTGACGCCGCGCGGCAGCGTCCGCGACGTCTCGTTCATCGCCTCGCGCAGCTCCCACGTGGCGAGGTTCCAGACGAACTCGCCGCCCTCGCGGGCGAACGTCAGCGAGTCCTTGCGGCCGCTGCTCGAGAAGGCGACCATCGGCGGCCGGTCGGCGATCGCGTTGAAGAACGAGTAGGGCGCGAGGTTGACCGAGCCGTCGGCGCCGACGGTCGAGACCCAGCCGATCGGCCGCGGCGCGACGAGCGCCTTGAACGGGTCGTGGGGCAGCAGCTCGCGGTCGCGGGTGGCGGGCTCGTAGAACACTCGCGCGACGATAGGCGACCGCGGCCCGCGCCGGCCGGCGCTCAGAGGACGGCCCGCGGGTACAGGCGCGTCGCGGCCGCGGACATCGCCGCCAGGAACCCGGCGACGACGAGGAAGTCCAGCCACAGCTCGCCGCCGGCGCCGATTCCCAGTAGGCACTGGCGCATGCCCTGGACCTCGTAGGTCAGCGGGTTGACGCGCGCGAGCACGTGCAGCCAGCCGGGCATGATCGACAGCGGGTAGAGCGCCGAGGAGGCGAAGAACAGCGGCATCGTGACGAGCTGGCCGATGCCCATGAAGCGCTCGCGCGTGCGCAGCACGGAGGCCAGCAGCATCGACAGGCAGGCGAAGCCCGCGGTGCCCAGCGCGAGCAGCACGAGCGCGCCGGCGACGCCGAGCACGCGCCAGCGCAGGTCGATGCCGGCCGCCGCGACGACCGCCAGCAGCAGCGAGGCCTGCACGAGCGAGCGGGTGGCGGCGCCGGTCGCCTTGCCGAGCACGATCGCGCTGCGCGGCAGCGGCGTGGCGAGCAGGCGCTGGAGCTGGCCGACGTCGCGCTCCCAGACGACCGCGAGGCCGAAGAAGATCGCCACGAACAGGGCGCCCTGCGCGGTCACGCCGGGCGCGAGGTAGGCGCGGTAGTCGATCCCGGGCGGAGCGAGCGTGCGGTTGTGCGCCATCGCGGTGCCGAAGATGAACAGCCACAGCAGCGGCTGCGTCCCGCGCGTGACGATGTCGAGCGGGTCGTGACGGAGCTTGCGCAGCTCGGCCTGGGCCATCGCGGCCGTGCCAGCCGCGAGCCGCACGATCGCCGGCGTGCGCAGGACGGCCGGGCGGGCGGGCCGCTCAGCCGAGGCGACGGGCGACACGGCGCTGGGAGCGGACATCGCGCAGCCGGCCTCCTTGCTCGTCGTGGTCGTGGCCGGTGACGGCCGTGAAGACGTCCTCGAGGCTCTCGGCGTCGTGGGCGTCCATCAGCTCCAGCGGCGGCCCCTCGGCGGCGATCCGGCCGCGGTCCATGATCGCGATGCGCTCGCAGTGGCGCTCGGCCTCCTCCATCAGGTGCGTGGTCACGACGATCGTCGTGCCCGCGACGGCGCGCAGGCCGTTGAGGTGCTCCCAGACGACGGCCCGGGCGCTCGGGTCCAGGCCGACCGTCGGCTCGTCGAGGAACAGCACGGCGGGGCGGTTGAGCAGCGCGCTGCCGATCTCCAGCCGCCGCAGCATGCCGCCCGACAGCGTCCGCGCCAGGCGGTCGAGCATCTGCCCGAGCCCCATCGCCTCGACGGCCGTCTCGGTGCGCTCGGCGCGCAGCGCGCGCGGGACGGCGGTCACGCGCGCGTAGAACTCGAGGTTCTCGCGCACGGTGAGGGCGCCGTCGGCGGACAGCGCCTGGGGCACGTAGCCGATCGACGCGCGCACGGAGAGCCCGTCGCGGCGGACGTCGAAGCCGGCGACGGACGCGCTGCCGCCGTCGGCGCGCAGGAGGGTGGTCAGCACGCGCAGCGTCGTCGTCTTGCCGGCGCCGTTGGGGCCGAGCAGGCCGAACGCCTCGCCGGCGTCGACCGCGAACGAGATCCCGTCGACGGCGGTGACGTCGCCGAAGCGGACGACGAGGTCGTCGACGCGGACCGCGCTGCCGTCAGCCACGCTCGCCTCCGAGCGCGTCGCGGTCGGCGGCGTCGAGCCGCTCGAGCGCCGCGGCCATCGCCTCGGCGCGCGCGTCGCGCCAGGCCCGCAGGCGCTCGGCGGCCTGCGCGGTGAGCGCCAGGCGGCCGACGCGGCGGTCGCCGGGGTCGCTGGTGCGCTGGAGCAGGCCCATCCCGGCGAGCTGGCGGACGAGCGTGCTGACCGTGTTGGCGGCCAGCCGCAGGCGCGCGGCGGCGTCGCCGACCGAGATCCCGGGCTCGCGGCGGACGAGCCGCAGCAGCTCGGCCTGGGCGCCGGTGAGCTCGCTGCGCAGCGACGGCGCGGCGACCTGGCGGCGCAGGCCGCGGCGCAGGTCGGCGACCTGCTCGATCAGGGCCTCGCCCAGTGCGCTGCGCCGCTGTGCGATCACGCGTCTTAGTATATACCTCTGTGACAGAGGTATCGTCGGCGACCCGCCGCGAGGCGGCGAGGGGCCCCCTGGCTCAGCCCTCCTCGATGACCCCGAGGATCTCGCGCACGCGGCAGACGAGCAGGCGCTCGTCCTCGACCTCGACCCACACGCCGGCCGAGCGCGGGAAGACGACGTGGTCGCCGGGCACGAGCGGCATCTTGAAGTCGGGCAGCTCGGGCGGGCCGTCGCCGACGGCGAGGACGATGCCCTCGTTGGGCGGCAGGTCGTGGGTGCCCTGGGGGACGAGCAGGCCCGACTTGCGCATGCGGTCGGGCTCGAGCTCCTTGATCACGACCTGGTCGAACAGCGGGCGCAGGGCGTCGGGCATCGGCGGACCCTAGCGGCGCCGGGCGTCAGGCGGCGGCCGCCGTGCGGCGGTCGAGCTCGGCCCGCACGATCGGCGCGACCTCGGTCCCGAGCAGCTCGATCGAGCGCATCGCGTGCGCGTGCGCCAGCGGGCCCATGCTCGTCTGCAGCAGGAAGCGGTCGTGGCCGAAGATCGCGTGCTCGTCGAGGATCCGCTCGGCGACCTCCTCGGGGGATCCGACGAGCAGGTAGCCGCCCGGCCGGCGGCCGGCCTCGTACTGCTCGCGCGTCAGCGGCGGCCAGCCGCGCTCGCGCCCGATCTGGCTCATGACCTGGGCGTAGGGCGCGAAGAACCGGTCGGCGGCGGTCTTGGAGTCCTCGGCGACGAAGCCGGGCGAGTTGATGCCGATCGGCAGCGCCGCGGGGTCGTGCCCGGCGCGGCGGGCGGCCTCGCGGTAGAGGTCGGTGAGCGCGCGGAAGCGCGCCGGCACGCCGCCGATGATCGCCAGCGCGAGCGGCAGGCCGAGCGTCGCCGCGCGCACGACCGAGGCGGGGTTGCCGCCGACGGCGATCCACAGCGGCAGCGGGTCCTGGACGGGGCGCGGGTAGACGCCCTGGTCGTCGAGCGCGGCGCGGAAGCGGCCGCCCGGCCAGGTCACGCGCTCGCCCGCGCGCAGCGCGAGCAGCAGGTCGAGCTTCTCGGCGAACAGCTCGTCGTAGTCGTCGAGGTCGTAGCCGAACAGGGGATAGGACTCGACGAACGAGCCGCGCCCGGCCATGATCTCGGCGCGGCCGCCCGAGAGGCCGTCGATCGTCGCGAACTGCTCGAAGACGCGCACGGGGTCGTCGGACGACAGCACCGTGACGGCGCTCGTCAGGCGAATGCGCTTCGTCACGGCGGCCGCGGCGCCGAGCACGACGGCGGGGGCGGAGACCGCGAAGTCGGCGCGATGGTGCTCGCCGACGCCGAAGACGTCGAGCCCGACCTCGTCGGCGAGCGTGATCTCCTCGAGCAGGTCGCGCAGGCGGCGGTCGTGGGCGACGGCGTCGCCGGTGCGGGCGTCGCGGGCGGTGTCAGCGAAGGTGTAGACGCCGAGTTCCATGCCCGCATCCTAGCAATAAGCGGACCATGGTCCGCTAACGGCAGGCCGGGGCGGGCGAGCCGCGCACCGCCACCGGCAGGCGCGCGCCCGCGAGGGCCACGACGGCGTCGACGCCGGCGATGACGTGGCTGCCCGCGTCCGACGCCGTGAAGTCGAACGCGCCGTCGTCGCGCTGCAGGCCGTGCAGGGCGAGCAGCGAGCGCGGGTCGCCGCGGCCGGTCGCCGCGTGCGCCTCGGCCGCGAGCGCCGTGGAGTTGGCCTCGTTGCGGTCGCTGTGCCCCTGGGCGAAGCCTCCGCCGGGAGCACGCCGCGCGTCCATCCAGCGCAGCGCGGAGGCGATCGCCGGATCGTCCGCGCTCGCGCCGGCCGCGCGCAGCGCGAGGATCCCCATCGCCGTCGAGGAGACGTCGTCGCCCATCGTGCGGGTTACGCCCCAGCCGCCGGCCCCTCGCGCGCGGCGCAGCGCGCGGATCGCGGCCGTCGGCACGCGGTCGCCGAGCGCGCGCCGGGCGAGCATCGCCAGCGCCTGGTCGAAGACCGTCGTCCCGTAGACGCCGTCGCGATAGCCGCGCCGCATCGTCGCCCGCAGGTCGACGTCGCGCACGCAGGCGGGGTCGCGATCGCCCAGTGCGACGAGCGCGAGCGCCACCTTGCCGGCCGCGCCCGGGGTCGTCGCGTAGGCGTGGGCGCCCGCCCGCAGCGCGGCGGCGCGGCGCGCGGCGACGGTGGGCGTCAGCGTCCCGGCGGCGCGCATGGCGACCGCCACGTCGGCCGCCTGGCCGTCGCCGCCCGTGGGCACGGTCTTCGCCAGCCAGCGGGCGCCGAGCCGCGCAGCGCCCGCGTCGGTCGAGGCGAGCGCCGCGACCGGCAGCGCGAACGCCAGCAGGGCGAGCACGGCGAGCGGCGCCGCCCCGACCCAGCGCACCTGCAGGCGCGCCCGGAAGCGCAGCAGCGCGCGCGTGAACGCGGGTCCGAAGGCCAGCGCGAAGGCGACGTTGCCGGCCGCGTGGGCGACGTTGAACGCCAGCGAGGTCGAGTTGTAGGCGATGTACTGCGCCCACGTGTGCGTGCCGCTGTAGAGCGCCCAGCTCGAGAAGTCCTGCAGTGCGCCGAAGCCGAGGCCGGCGAGCGCGGCGGCCGCAGCGAGCGCCAGGCGCCCGGCGCGACGGCGGGTCGCCGCGCCCAGCCCGGCGCCGAGCACGCCGACGAGGCCCCAGCCAAGCATCTGCCACGGCGTCCACGGCCCCTGGCCGAAGAACAGGTTGGAGGCCAGCGCGCCGATCGCGCCGACGGCGAATCCCGGGCCGCCGCCGAGCGCGTAGCCGGCGAACAGCGCGACGTCGGTGGTCGGCTTGACGTTGGGCAGCGCGGCGAACGCGATCCGGCCGACGGCCGCCAGCCCGGCGAGCGTGGCGACGAGCGCGACGACCTCGGCGCGCGGCCGCGAGCGCTCGTACCAGACCAGCCCGCCCGCCAGCGCGGCGACGAGGACGAGCAGCGAGCCGAGCTGCCAGCTCACGAGATCGCCTCCGGCGTGGGCGCGCGCTCGGCGCCGAGCAGGAGCGCCGCGCCGTCCTGCGGGCTCAGCGCCCCGCCCGCTCCGCCGAGCACGCGGGCGGTCTCGGTCGCGAAGTACCAACCGCCGCCGAGCACGTCGGCGGGCGCGCCGTCGGCGATCAGGCGGCCGTCGGCCATCAGCAGCACGCGGTCGGCGCAGGCCGCGGCGAGCTCGGGGTCGTGGGTGGCCACGAGCACCGCGACGCCGGACGCGGCCAGGGCGTCGACGCGCGCGGCCAGCGCCTCGCGGGCGTCGCGGTCCATGCCGCGCGTCGGCTCGTCGAGCAGCAGCGCCGCTGGGCTCGGGGGTGCCTGAGGCCGCGGCCCGGCGGGTGCCGGCGGGGCCTCCCTCTCTGACCCGCCGTCGAGCACGACGGCGAGCGCGAGGCGCTGGCGCTCGCCGCCGGAGAGGTCGCGCGGATGGCGGTCGGCGAGGCCGTCGAGGC
>DASZVK010000080.1:0-13342 GCA_035547175.1 Solirubrobacteraceae bacterium | reverse complement strand
GCGTGCGCCGGCCGCGGCGCCCGACGCGGCCGACCGCCGCCGCGCGCGAGCGCGCGACCGAGTCCAAGCGCCGCCAGGCGGCCAAGAAGCGGGCCCGGCGGCCGCCCGAGGCCGAGTGACCGGCGCCGCCGCACACGACGGTGGCCGAGGTTGAGCACGACTACCGGGCCGAACGTCGGCCACGTCGACGGGTACGCTGTGCCCTGCCCGCGCGAGTAGCTCAGTGGATAGAGCGCTGCCCTCCGGAGGCAGAAGTCGGGGGTTCGAATCCCTCCTCGCGCGTCGGCCGCCGGCGCGAGGTCACGCCGTCGCCGGCGTGACCTCCGCGGTGCAGTGCGCGCAGCGCCGCGCGGCGAGCGGGATCTCCGAGAGGCACTCGGGGCACTCGCGCGTCGTCGCCTCCTCCTCCTGGCTGTGGCGGGCCATGAAGTGGTTGACCGGCTTGACCACCACGAAGAACAGCACCGCGGCGATGATCACGAACGTGATCACGGCGTTGGCGAAGTGCCCGTAGGCGAAGCGGCTGCCGTTGACCGTGAACGCGAGCTTCGAGAAGTCCGGCTTGCCGCCGATCGCCGCGATCAGCGGCGTGATCAGGTCGCCCACCAGGGCGGTGATGACGGCGCCGAACGCGGCGCCGATGACCACCGCTATCGCGAGGTCGACGAGGCTTCCGCGAAGGATGAACTGGCGGAATTCCTTGAGCATGGCGCGATCATCGCAGGGGCCGAGGATGAAACCGGCATGTCTCGTTGCGGCCGCGGACGCCCGCGCGTGCGCTTGAATGGGGCGCGCGCCCATGGACCTGTCGCTGTTCTTCGCCGGCACCGCCGGGTCCGTCCCCTCGGCACGCCGCGGCCTGCCCGCGATCGTGCTGCGCCGCGGCGGCGACCGCGTCCTGTTCGACTGCGGCGAGGGCACCCAGCGCCAGCTCGTGCGCAGCATCGGCCTCGCCGACCTGACGCACGTCTTCCTCACCCACCACCACGTCGACCACTGGCTCGGCCTGCCGGGGATGCTCAAGTCGTTCGCGCTGCGCGCCCGCGACCGCCCGCTGGCGATCGTCGGGCCGCCCGGCACGCGCGCGCTGCTCGAGCGGCTGCGCTTCGTCTACGGGCGCCTGCCCTACGAGCTGGAGGTCTTCGACCTCGAGCTCGACGAGGAGATCGGCTGGGAGGACTGGGCGGTCGTGCCGGTCGCCGTGCGCCACCGCGGCCCCGCGTACGGCTACGCGATCGTCGAGCAGCCGCGGCCCGGCCGCTTCGACGCCGAGCTGGCGCAGCGCCTCGGCGTCCGGCCCGGCCCGGACTTCGGGCGCCTGCAGGCCGGCGAGACCGTCGCCGGCGTGCCGCCCGAGCGGGTGATCGGGCCCGAGCGGCCGGGCCGCCGGATCGTGATCTCCGGCGACACCGCGCCGTGCGACACGCTGCGCGCCGCCGCGCTCGGCGCCGACGTGCTCGTCCACGAGGCGACGTTCGCCGACGACGAGGCCGACCGCGCCCACGAGACCCTGCACTCGACCGCGCGCCAGGCCGCCGAGGTCGCCGCCGAGTGCGGCGTCAAGCTGCTCGCCCTGACCCACGTCTCCTCGCGCTACGGCGGGCGCGAGCTGCGCGACGAGGCGCGCGAGGCGTTCGCGCGCGCCCACGTCGTGCGCGACTTCGACGAGGTCGTCGTGCCGCTCCCCGAGCGCGGGGAGCCCGAGCTGCGCCACTGGCCACAGGACCGGGGGCCGGCCAGCCGCGAGCCTTGCTAGATTCGCTGCGGCACTCCTTTAACCCGGTCCCGCGAGGCCAGGAAGGAACGACATGGCAGACGAGAAGGTCGTCCTCGACGAGGACGACATGCGGCGCACGCTGGTGCGCATCGCCCACGAGATCGTCGAGGGCAACCCGAGCGACGGCGGCTCGCCGGCGCACCTGGCGATCGTCGGCATCCACCGCCGCGGCGCCGTGCTCGCGACGCGCCTGCACCGGCTCGTCTGCGACCTGCTCGGGGCCGACGTCCCGCTCGGCGACCTCGACATCAGCTTCTACCGCGACGACGTCGCCGATCCGGCCCGGCCGCCCGCGCCGGTCGTCCACTCCAGCCACATCGACTTCGACGTCACCGGCCGCACGGTCGTGATCGTCGACGACGTGCTCTACACCGGCCGCACGGTGCGCGCGGCGATCGAGGCGCTGTTCGACTACGGCCGCCCCGACCGGGTGCAGCTCGCGGTGCTCGCCGACCGCGGCCATCGCGAGCTGCCGCTGCGCCCCGACTACGTGGGCAAGAACCTGCCGACGTCGCGCACCGAGCGCGTCAACGTGCGCGTCGTCGAGCTCGACGGCGTCGACGAGGTCGCGATCAGCGCGGCCGGGGTGGAGGCGATCGCCTGATGCGCCACCTGCTCAGCATCGCCGACCTCGACCGCCCCGCGATCGAGCGGATCGTCGAGCGGGCGGCGAGCTTCGCCGAGGTCTCCGACCGCGAGATCAAGAAGGTGCCGGCGCTGCGCGGCCGGATGGTCCTCAACCTCTTCTACGAGGCGAGCACGCGCACGCGCAGCTCGTTCGAGCTGGCGGCCAAGCGCCTGTCCGCCGACGTCGTCAACTTCGCCGCCAGCGGGTCGAGCGTCGAGAAGGGCGAGTCGCTCAAGGACACGGTGCTGACGCTCTCGGCCCACAAGCCCGACGCGATCGTGATCCGCACGCCGTGGGCGGGCGCCGCCGAGCTGGTCAGCCGCTGGACGAGCGCGGCGATCGTCAACGCCGGCGACGGCAAGCACGAGCACCCGACGCAGGCGCTGCTCGACGTCTACACGCTCGTGCGCCGGCTCGGCCGGCTGGACGGGGCGAGCGTGTGGATCGTCGGCGACGTCGCCCACTCGCGCGTCGCGCGCTCGAACATCGTCGCCTTCCGCACGATGGGCGCGAAGGTCACGGTCGCCGGCCCGCCGACGCTGATCCCGCGCGGCATCGAGGCGCTCGGCTGTGACGTGCGCTACACGCTCGACGAGCTCGGCGAGGCCGACGTCGTCTACGCGCTGCGGATGCAGAACGAGCGCATGACCGAGGCGTGGGTGCCGTCGCTGCGCGAGTACGCGAGCGTCTACCAGGTCAACGGCCGCCGCCTGCACCCGCGCCAGGTGCTGATGCACCCGGGCCCGGTCAACCGCGGCGTCGAGCTGTCCGGCGAGGTCGTCGACTCGCCCCAGGCGGTCATCACCGCCCAGGTCGAGGCGGGCGTCGTCGTGCGCATGGCGGTGCTCTACGAGCTGCTCGCCGGGGCGCGCGCGGTCGCGCCGCTGACCCCCGAGCACGAGCCGCAGCCGGCGTGAGCGTCGATCCGCTGACCCACGCCGCCGCGGCGCCCGCCGACCTGCTCGTCTCCGGCGTCCACGTGCTCGACCCGCGCGCGGGGCTCGACGAGGTCCGCGACGTCCTCGTCCGCGGCGGGGCGATCGCCGAGATCGCCGCGCCCGGCACGCTCGAGGCGCCCGCGGGCGCCGAGCGCATCGACGGCGCCGGGCGCCACCTGCTGCCCGCCTTCGTCGACCCGCACGTGCACCTGCGCACGCCCGGCCAGGAGCACAAGGAGGACCTCGAGACCGGCACGCGCGCGGCGGCCGCCGGCGGCTTCTGCGCCGTGCTGGCGATGCCGAACACAGAGCCGGTCGTCGACAGCGCGCCGCTGCTGCGCTCGCTGCGCGACGCCGCCGAGCGCGACGCGCGCGTGCCCGTCGGCTTCCTCGCCTCGATCACCCGCGGCCTGCAGGGCGAGGAGCTGACCGAGATGGCCGAGCTGCGCGCCGAGGGCGCGCTCGGCTTCACCGACGACGGCCAGCCGGTCGTCTCGGCCGGGATGCTGCGCAAGGCGCTCCAGTACCAGCGCCTGTGCGGCGGCGTGCTGGCCCTGCACGAGGAGGACCCGTCGCTGTCGGGGCGCGGCGCGATGCACGAGGGCGAGGTGTCGGCGGCGCTCGGCGTCGCCGGCATCCCGAGCGTCAGCGAGTCGACGATGATCGCCCGCGACGCGGCGCTGGCCGGATACGAGGGCGGGCGCATCCACATCCAGCACCTCAGCGCGGCGGAGTCGGTCGCCGCGGTGGCCGCCGCCAAGGACGCCGGCGTGCGGATCAGCTGCGAGGCCAGCCCGCACCACCTGCTGCTCACCCACGAGGACGTCCGTGCCCTCGACACGCGCATGAAGATGAACCCGCCGCTGCGCGCCGAGGAGGACCGCCACGCGCTGATCGCCGGGCTGCGCTCCGGGGTGATCGACTGCGTCGCCACCGACCACGCGCCGCACGCCCGCGACGAGAAGGAGGTCCCCTTCGAGCAGGCGCCGATGGGGACCACGGGGCTGGAGACCGCGTTCGCCGCGCTGTACTCCGGCCTCGTCGTGCCCGGCGTGATCTCGCTCGAGCTGCTCGTCGAGCGGATGACCGCGGGCGGGGCGCTGTTCGGCCTGCCGCTGCCGCGGATCGCCGTCGGCGAGGCCGCCAACGCGACGCTCGTCGACCTCGGCGCCGAATGGGTCGCGGGCGAGCACGGCTGGGAGAGCCGCTCGGAGAACTGCTGCTTCGCCGGGCGCACGCTGCGCGGCAAGGTGCTGCTGACGCTCGCCGCCGGCGCCGTCGCCTGGCGCGAGCGCGCGTTCAGCGTGGTGGGGTCGTGAAGGGGGCGCCCCGGGCCTCGGGCCCCGCCTACGTCCTGCTCGAGGACGGCACGCGCTTCAACGGCGAGGCGTGCGCCGCGCCGGGGCCGGCCGTCGGCGAGGTCGTCTTCACGACCGGCATGTCCGGCTACCAGGAGTCGATGACCGACCCGAGCTTCGCCGGCCAGCTGATCGCCTTCACCTACCCGCACATCGGCAACTACGGCGTGCGCCCGGAGGCGATGGAGTCCGATCGCGCCTGGGCGCGCGCGGCGATCATGCGCGAGGCGGTCGACCGCGAGGACGCGCCCGGCGCGCAGCGCGGCTGGTGCGACTGGCTGGCCGACCAGGGCGTCCCGGCGATCACCGGCGTCGACACGCGCGCGCTCGTGCGCCACATCCGCGAGGCCGGCGCGATGCGCGGCGGCGTCTTCCCGGGCGAGACGCCCGAGGCCCGGGCGCGCGAGCTGATCGCCGCCGAGCCGCCGATGACCGGCCGCGACCTGGCGCGGGTCGTCACGCCCGCGGCGGTGACGTGGCACGGCGCCGACGGGGAGGGCCCGCGGATCGCGGCGATCGACACCGGCATCAAGGGCTCGATCGTGCGCAACCTCGTCGTGCGCGGGGCGCGCGTGGCGCTGCACCCGTGCACCGCCACGAAGGACGAGCTGCTCGCCGACGACCCCGATGCGATCTTCCTCGCCAACGGCCCGGGCGACCCGGCGGCGCTCGACTACATCGTCGCGACGCTGCGCGAGCTCGTCGGCGTCAGGCCGGTGTGGGGGATCTGCCTCGGCCACCAGCTGCTCTCGCGCGCGGTCGGCCTGGAGACCTTCAAGCTCCCGTTCGGCCACCGCGGCGCCAACCACCCGGTCAAGGACCTGCAGACCGGGCGCATCGAGATCACCTCGCAGAACCACGGCTTCGCCGTGCTGGGGCCGGACGGCGCGAGGACGATCGACGCCGACGAGGCCGTCCGCTGGGAGACCGACTTCGGCGCCGCGCAGCTCAGCCACGTCAACCTCTACGACCGCACGGTCGAGGGGCTCGAGCTGCTCGACGTGCCGGGCGGGACCGTGCAGTACCACCCGGAGGCAGGCCCCGGCCCGCACGACAGCCTCTACCTGTTCGATCGCTTCCTCGAGCGGATCGCGGCGGCCCGCTGAGCCGATGCCCCGCCGCGACGACATCCGCCGCATCCTGATCCTCGGCTCGGGGCCGATCGTGATCGGCCAGGCGGCCGAGTTCGACTACTCGGGCGTGCAGGCCTGCAAGGTCCTGCGCGAGGAGGGCTACGAGGTCGTGCTCGTCAACTCCAACCCGGCGACGATCATGACCGACCCCGAGTTCGCCGACGCGACCTACGTCGAGCCGCTGCTGCCCGGGCCGGTGCGCCAGGTGATCGAGCGCGAGCGCCCGGACACGCTGCTGCCGACGCTCGGCGGCCAGACCGCGCTCAACCTGGCCAAGGCGCTGCACGACGACGGCACGCTGGCCGAGTTCGGGGTCGAGCTGATCGGCGCCAACTACGACGCGATCAGCTGCGCCGAGGACCGCGACCTGTTCCGCCAGACGATGGAGCGCATCGGGCTGACGATGCCCGCCAGCGCGATCGCGACGTCCGTCGAGCAGGCGCTCGACGCGCTGCCCGAGATCGGCCTGCCGACGATCGTGCGCCCGGCGTTCACGCTCGGCGGCCGCGGCGGCGGCATCGCGCGCACGCCCGAGGAGTTCCGCACGATCGTCGCGCGCGGGATCGAGGCCTCGCCGATCGGCCAGGTGCTGCTCGACGAGTCGGTGCTCGGCTGGGGCGAGTTCGAGCTCGAGGTGATGCGCGACCGCAACGACAACGTCGTCATCGTCTGCTCGATCGAGAACGTCGACCCGATGGGCGTCCACACGGGCGACAGCGTCACGGTCGCGCCGCAGCAGACGCTCCCCGACGCGCTCTACCAGCAGTTGCGCGACCAGGCGATCGCCGTGATCCGCGCCGTCGGCGTCGAGACCGGCGGCTCGAACGTGCAGTTCGCGGTCGACCCGCAGAGCGAGCGCATCCACGTCATCGAGATGAACCCGCGCGTGTCGCGCTCGAGCGCGCTGGCCTCGAAGGCGACCGGCTTCCCGATCGCCAAGATCGCCGCGCGGCTCGCCGTCGGCTACACGCTCGAGGAGATCGACAACGACATCACCGGCGTCACGCCGGCCAGCTTCGAGCCGACGATCGACTACGTCGTCGTCAAGTGGCCGCGCTTCGCCTTCGAGAAGTTCCCCGGCGCCGAGCCGGTGCTCTCGACGCACATGAAGTCGGTCGGCGAGGCGATGGCGATCGGGCGCACGTTCAAGCAGGCGTTCGCCAAGGCGATGCGCTCGCGCGAGCTCGACAAGCCCCCCGTCTACGACGACGTCGACAGCGACGACCTGCTCGAGCGGCTGCGCGCGCCGGGCCCGCACCGCTACGACGCGATCGACGAGCTGTTCCGCCGCGGCGTCGAGGTCGACGCCGTGCGCGAGGCGACGGCGATCGACCTCTGGTTCCTGCGCGAGCTGCGCGAGCTGGCGCTGCACCCGCAGGCGCCGTTCGCGGGCGAGCGCTCGTTCAAGTCGGTCGACACCTGCGCGGCCGAGTTCCCGGCGCGCACGCCCTACTACTACTCGGGCTGGGAGCGCGCGCGCGCCGACGAGGTCGTCCGCGGCGAGCGGCCGTCGGTGGTGATCCTCGGCGCCGGCCCGAACCGCATCGGCCAGGGCATCGAGTTCGACTACTGCTGCGTGCACGCGGCGATGACCGTGCGCGAGGCGGGCCGCGACGCGGTCATGGTCAACTGCAACCCGGAGACGGTCTCGACCGACTACGACACCTCCGACCGCCTGTACTTCGAGCCGCTCACGCTCGACGACGTGCTCGGCGTGCTCGAGGTCGAGCGGCCCGAGGGCGTGATCGTCCAGTTCGGCGGCCAGACGCCGCTCAAGCTGGCCGCCGGGCTGGCCGCGGCGGGCGTGCCGCTGCTGGGCACGAGCGTCGAGGCGATCGACCTCGCCGAGGACCGCGGCCGCTTCGGCGCGCTGCTGGCGCGGCTCGGCTACGAGGCGCCGCCGTACGGCACGGCGCGGACCTTCGGGGACGCGCTCGCACGCGGCGACGAGGTCGGCTACCCGCTGCTCGTGCGGCCGTCCTACGTGCTCGGCGGCCGGGCGATGGAGATCGTCTACTCGCGCGACGGCCTCGCCGACTACCTGCGCCGCGAGGTCGGCTGGCGCGAGGACTCCGAGACGGTCGGGCGCGAGATCTTCCTCGACCGCTTCCTCGAGAACGCCACCGAGGTCGACGTCGACGCGCTGTGCGACGGCGAGGACGTCTGGATCGGCGGGATCATGCAGCACGTCGAGGAGGCCGGCGTGCACTCGGGCGACAGCGCCTGCGTGCTGCCGCCGCACTCGCTCGGCGGCGAGATGCTCGACCAGATCCGCGAGGCGACCCGCGGCATCGCGCTCGGCGTCGGCGTCGTCGGGCTGCTCAACGTCCAGTTCGCCGTCCACCAGCAGCGGCTGTACGTGATCGAGGCCAACCCGCGCGCGTCGCGCACGGTGCCGTTCGTCTCCAAGGCGATCGGCGTGCCGCTGGCCAAGATGGCCTGCCGCATCATGCTCGGCGAGCGGATCGCCGACCTCGGCCTGCCCGCCGATCCGATGGCCGGCGAGCACGTCAGCGTCAAGGAGGCGGTGATGCCCTTCGACCGCTTCGAGGGCACCGACGCCGTGCTGGGCCCGGAGATGCGCTCGACCGGCGAGGTGATGGGCATCGCGCGCGACTTCCCGACCGCGTTCGCCAAGGCGCAGGCGGCCGCCGGGACGCCGCTGCCGACCGGCGGCACGGCCTTCATCACGGTGACCGACGCCGACAAGCCGGGGGCCTTCGGGGTCGCCCAGCTCCTGCACGACCTCGGCTTCCGGATCGTCGCCACGCGCGGCACGGCCGACGCGATCGCGCGCATGGGCATCCCCGTCGAGGCGCTCAACAAGGTGGGGGAGGGCTCGCCGCACGTCGTCGACTGGATCGAGCGCGGCGACGTCGACATCGTCATCAACACGCCGACCGGCTCGGGGGCGCGCACCGACGGCTGGGAGATCCGCCGCGCGGCGATCGCCCACGGGGTCCCGTGCCTGACGACGCTGGCGGCGGGCGTGTCGGCGGCGCGCGCGATCGCCAGCGCGCAGCGCGAGGGCGAGACGCGCGTGCTCTCGCTGCAGGAGCTGCACCGGGCCCTGGAGGGCGCCGAGGGCGGCCGCGGCGGGCCGCTCCCGACCGGGGTCGCCGACGCGGAGCGCCCGTGAGCCGGACCCTGGCGCCGCTCGGGCGCCGGCGCTGCGCGGTCGCGCGCGTCGAGCGCGTCGGCGCCTACGTCGTGCTCGTCGTCTCCGACCCCGACGGGCCCGCGCCCGACCCGGGCCAGTTCGCGATGCTCGCCACGGTCGAGGGCTGGGGGGCGGGGGCCGGCGAGCGCCCGCACCTGCCGCGCGCGTTCTCGGTCATGCGCCGCGACGGCGACGAGGCCTCCTACCTGCTCGAGGACGTCGGGCCCGGCACGCACCGCCTCTGCGCGCTGCGCCCGGGCGACGAGCTGTGGGCGCTCGGGCCGCTGGGCAGCGGCTTCGCCGTCGACCCGGGGCGCCGCGCGCTGCTGTGCGGCGGCGGCGTCGGCATCGCGCCGCTCGCCGCGCTGCAGGATGAGCTGGCCGCCGCCGGGGCCGACCACGCCGCGCTGCTCGGCTTCCGCGACGCGCGCCACGCCGCCGGCGCGGCGCTGCTGCGCGACGCGGCGGTCGCCACCGACGACGGCTCGGCTGGCCACCACGGGCTCGTCACCGACCTGCTGGCGGCGCAGCTCGACGCCGACGCGGACGCGGTCGTCTACGCCTGCGGCCCGCCCGGGATGCTCGAGTCGGTCCGCGAGCTGTGCGCGCGTCGCGGCGTCCCGGCGCAGCTCGCGCTCGAGGCCGGCATGGCCTGCGGCTACGGCGCCTGCTACGGCTGCGTCGTGCCGACCGCCGACGGCGGCTACGCGCGTGTGTGCGTCGACGGGCCGGTGTTCGCCGGCGCCGGGCTCGCGCCGATCGAGGCGTACGCGTGACGACCCACGGGGGAGCGGTCGAGCTCCTCGGCCTCGAGCTGGCCCACCCGATCGTCAACGGGTCGGGCACGTTCGACGCGATCGCCGCGCGGCGCGTGTTCGGCGACGCGCTCGACGAGGCGTTCCCGTTCGCCGCCTACGTCTCCAAGACGATCACCGTGCAGCCGCGGCGCGGCAACCCGCCGCCGCGGCTGTGGGAGGCGCCGGCGGGGCTGATCAACTCGATCGGCCTGCCCAACAAGGGCCTGCGCGGCTACCTGGAGGAGGACCTCCCCGAGCTCGCCCGCCTGCCGGTGCCGCTGATCACCAACGTGATGGGCTCCACCGCCGCCGAGCTGGTCGCGCTCGTCGAGGCGGTCGGCGAGCGCGACGAGGTCGCCGCGATCGAGCTCAACGTCAGCTGCCCCAACGTCAAGACGGGGCTCGACATCGGCGCCGACCCCGAGTCGCTGGCCGCGGTGATGCGCGCGGTGCGCCCGGCGACGTCCAAGCCGCTGATCGTCAAGCTGACGCCGAACACGGCCGACGTGTCGCTGGTCGCCGAGGCCGCCGAGGCCGAGGGCGCCGACGCCGTGTCGCTGATCAACACGCTGCGCGCGATGGCGCTGACGCCGCGCGGCGAGCCGTGGCTGGGCGGCGGGACCGGCGGGCTGTCGGGCCCGGCCGTGTTCCACGTCGCGCTCGCGCAGGTGGCGGCCGTCGCGCGCCGCGTCGACGTCCCGGTGATCGGGATGGGCGGCGTCCGCGGCGCGACCGAGGCGGCGGCGCTGATGGCGGCCGGTGCGACGCTGGTCGCGGTCGGCACGGAGAGCTTCCGCGACCCGCTCGCCGGCGCACGGATCGCGGCGGAGCTCCACGAAATCGCCGCAAACGGGGCATTCCCAGCCGCCTAGCACATCGCGTTCACGCATGCGAGGCCAGAAAACCCTGCAAATGCGATAAATCCAGGCTGAGGCCACCTCGACCAACCTCCACAAGCCTGAAGCTCGAGTCGAGGTGCAGATGAATTTGACGGTTTGCGCTTGCGGCCCCGGCGTCGCTCTGTATATTCGCGCCCCGTGCCGTCGAGCCCCGACTCCGCAGCAGCAACGAAGCAGTCGACGGCGCCCGAGCGCTCCCTGACCCAGCGGATGGACGCGCTCGCGCGGGCGAACGACATCCGCACGGCGCGCGCCCGGCTCAAGCGCGACCTCAAGGCGGGCCGCGCCTCGATCCACGAGCTGCTGACGGCGCCGCCGGAGTACCTGGAGACCGCCAAGGTCTTCGACATGCTCCTCGCCGTGCCCAAGTACGGGCGGGTCAAGGTCAACAAGGTGCTCCAGCAGTGCCGGATCTCGCCGAGCAAGACGATCGGCGGCCTGTCCGAGCGCCAGCGCACCGAGCTCGTCTCGCTCCTCCGGCGATAGGCCGCGTCTTCGTCATCACGGGCCCGTCGGGCGTCGGCAAGGGCACGCTGATCCGCAGCCTGCTGCGGCGGCTCCCGCAGCTCCAGCTCTCGGTCTCGGCGACGACCCGCGCGCCGCGCCCGGGCGAGCAGCACGGCGTCGACTACTGGTTCCTCTCCGACGAGGACTTCGACGCGCGCGCCGCCGCGGGCGACTTCGTCGAGCACGCGACGTACTCGGGCCGCCGCTACGGGACGCTGCGCTCGGAGCTCGACCGGCGCATCGAGGCCGGCGTGCCGGTCGTGCTGGAGATCGAGCTGCAGGGCGCGCGCCAGGTGCGCGCGGCGATGCCCGAGGCCGTGCAGATCTTCATCGAGCCGCCGTCGCTGGACGCGCTCCAGGCGCGTCTGGTCGGCCGCGGCACCGACGACCCCGAGCAGGTCGCCGCGCGCCTGCGCGCCGCCGAGGCCGAGCTGGCGGCCAAGGACGAGTTCGCCCACGTCGTCCGCAACGACCGCCTCGAGGACGCCGTCGACGCGCTGGAGGCGATCGTGCGCGCCCAGCTCGACGCGCCCTGAGATCGAGGCGGGGCCCGCCTCGGCCGCCACGCGGCGGCTCCGGCGCCCGCCCGGGCTAGACTCGGGAGCATGATCTCCCCCCGCGTCGACCGGCTGCTCGAGCACGTCGACTCCAACTACGCGTCCGTGCTCGTGGCCGCCAAGCGCGCCCGCCAGATCAACAGCTACTACCACAACCTCGGCGAGGGGACCTTCGACGAGTTCCCGCCGCCGATGGTCGAGACGGGCTCGAAGAACTACCTGACGATCGCGCTCGAGGAAGTGGCCGCGGGCAAGATCACCTACCAGTACCGGTAGCGCCCGCGGAGGGCCTCCATGGCACGGCTGCTGCTCGGCGTCAGCGGCGGGATCGCGGCCTACAAGGCGCTCGAGCTGGCGCGCCTGGCGACCAAGGCCGGCCACGCCGTGCGCGTCGTCCAGACACCGACGTCGGAGCGCTTCGTCGGCCGCGCGTCGTTCGCCGCGCTGACCGGCGCGCCGGTGCTCGTCGACGAGTTCGAGCGCGACCCGGCGCGCGGCGCGTTCCCCGACCAGCGCCCGCCCGACCACGAGCCGCTCAGCCACCTCGAGCTGGTCCGCAACGCCGACGCGTTCCTGATCGCGCCGGCCAGCGCGAACACGATCGCCAAGCTCGCCGCCGGCCTGGCCGACAACCTGCTGACCAGCGCCGCGCTGGCCGCTGCCTGCCCGCTGCTCGTCGCGCCGGCGATGAACGACCGCATGTACGAGCACCCGGCGACGCAGGCCAACCTCGACGCGCTGCGCGCCCGCGGCGTCACCGTGCTCGAGCCGGGCGTCGGCGCGCTGGGCTCCCGGCACGAGTGGGGCGTCGGGCGCCTGCCCGAGCCCGCCGAGCTGCTCGCCGCCGTCGAGGCCGTCGTCCCGGCCGGCGAGCGCCCGTCGGGCACCGCCGGCCACGACGGCGTTGCGGCTCGCAACGGACAGGATGCCGGCCGGTGGTCGGGGCTGCGCGTGCTCGTCACCGCCGGCGGCACGCGCGAGCCGATCGACGGCGTGCGCTTCGTCGGCAACCGCTCGAGCGGGCGGATGGGCTTCGCGATCGCCGCCGAGGCCGCCGCGCGCGGGGCCGCCGTGACCTGCGTCGCGGCGAACGTGACGCTGCCGCGCCACCCACGCGTGCACTACGTCGACGTCGAGACGGCCGCCGAGCTGAAGGCCGCCTGCGAGCGGGAGTTCGGCGCCAGCGACGTGCTCGTGATGGCCGCCGCGGTGGCCGACTTCCGCCCGGCCGAGCCCGTCCCCGGGAAGATCAAGAAGGACGGCCTCGACCGGCTCGCGCTCGAGCTGGAGCCGACCGACGACGTCGTCGCCGGCCTGGCGGCGGGCCGGCGCGAGGGCCAGACGATCGTCGGCTTCGCGGCCGAGCACGGCGAGGGCGCCGTCGCGCTCGGGCGCGGCAAGCTCGAGCGCAAGCGCCTCGACGCCGTCGTCGTCAACGACGTCGCGCGGTCGGACATCGGCTTCGACAGCACGAGCAACGAGGTCACGATCGTCACCGCGGCGGGCGAGTCGCCGGTCGCGCGGGCGAGCAAGGCCGAGGTCGCCCGGGCCGTGCTCGATGCGGTCGACGGCCTGCGGGCGCGCTCGG
>DASZVK010000079.1:0-2928 GCA_035547175.1 Solirubrobacteraceae bacterium | reverse complement strand
GCTGGGGACGACCTCTCCCGAGGACGCTCCGCTCCTGGTCGAGGGCGTCGGCGTCGGCGCCGACTGGTTTCCCGGCGATCGCCTGATGCTGAGCACCGACGGCAGGCGGCTCGTCAGCGTCCAGGTGACGCGCGGGCGCCGGCCGCGCGCGGTCGCGCGCGCCGTCACCCTGGCGATCCTCGACGCGCGCGGATAGGCCGGGGCCCACCGCGTCACGGTCGGCGACGCGCGGCTACAGTCCCCCTCAGACGTCGGGCACAGGGCTCGACATGAGTTGTGCCCGCGTCCCGCAGTCGCTGCCTCGTCCGCGCCACCGCGTTTCGCTCGCACAGGAGAGAGGCAGCAACATGGCTACCGGAACGGTCAAGTGGTTCAGCGACGAGAAGGGCTTCGGCTTCATCACGCCCGACGAGCCCGGCAAGGATCTCTTCGTGCACCACACGGGGATCGTCAGCGACGGCTACAAGTCGCTCGCCGAGGGCGCCAAGGTGTCCTACGACGCCGAGGCCGGCGACAAGGGCCCCAAGGCCGTCAACGACACCCCGCTCTAGCCGAGCGCGGCCAACCGATGGGGGGGTCCCTCGCCTGGGGCGGGACCCCCCCGCCGGCGTCCATGAGCCGCGTCTTCGCGCCCGGCGCGCTTCCGGGCGCCGAGGTCGGACGGGCCTGCGACGAGCGGCGGAACGTGTACGAGGGCGCATGACCGGCGGCCGGCGGTCACCCACGGTGCGCGGTCGGGCGCCGGGGACGAGCAAGAGTGCTCCAGCGCGTAGCGCGATGGTGGATCCAGTGCTCGCGGTCCGGGCGGGGACGAGCGAGTGGCGCCCCGCGCGCAGGCCGCACGCGGTAGAAGCGTTGCTTGCCCAGCTCGATGAGGGCGATGTAGGCGACGATCAGTCCCGCGAGGGTGCCGAGAAACCCCACGGGAAGGGCGGTCAAGCCCAGCGCGCGTGCGGCGGGGGAGTACGGCAACGCGACGCCGACGGCCACGCAGATGGCGGTGGCCAGCGCGAGCGGTGTGCTGGGCCGGCTGCGCAGGAAGGGGATGCGGCGGGTGCGGATGGCGAAGATGACCAGGCTCTGCGTGGCGAGCGACTCGACGAACCAGCCTGACCGGAACAGCGGCGCATGTGCGTCGAACACCCAGACCATGATCCCGAATGTGGCGAAGTCGAAGATCGAGCTGATCGGCCCGAAGAACGTCATGAAGCGGCGGATGAATCGGGTGTCCCACTGCGCTGGGCGCCGGAGCTGCTCCTCGTCGACGTTGTCGGTCGGGATCGTCATCTCGCTGGCGTCGTAGAGCAGGTTGTTGAGCAGGATCTGGGTCGGGAGCATCGGCAGGAAGCTGAGGATCAGCGACGCGCCGCCGGCGCTGAACATGTTCCCGAAGTTCGACGACGTGCCCATCAGGACGTACTTGATCGTGTTGGCGAAGATCCGCCGGCCTTCGACGACCCCGCCGGCAAGGATCTCGAGGTCCTTGTCGAGCAGCACGATGTCGGCCACGTCCTTGGCCACGTCGGTGGCGGACTCGACGGAGATGCCGACGTCGGCGTCGTGCAGCGCGACGGCGTCGTTGACGCCGTCGCCGAGGAACCCGACAGTGACGCCGAGAGCGCGCTGGGACTTGATGATCCGCGACTTCTGCTCCGGGGTCACGCGCGCGAAGATCGTCGTTCGCGGCAAGGCGGCAGCGAGCTGCTCGTCGTCGAGCGCGTCGAGCTGCGCGCCGGTCAGCACGCCATCGACGGCAAGGCCGATGTCCGCGCACACCTTCTGCGCCACGCGATCGTTGTCGCCGGTGATGACTTTGACCGTGACGTCGAGGCGCCGCAGGCGGTCGAGCGCATCGCGTGCGTCGGCCTTCGGGCGGTCGACGAAGGTCAGGAGGCCGAGCAGCTCGAGGTCGCGCTCGTCGTCGGCGCTGAGCGTCGTCCGCTCGCCAGCGGGACGTGTCGCCACCGCTATGACGCGGCTGCCGGCAGCGAACTGCGCGTCGAGCGTCGCCTGCGCCTGGGCGGAGACGACCGCGCAGCGCGCGAGCAGCGCCTCGGGCGCGCCCTTGACGACGATCCGACGGTCGCCGCTGCGCTCCTCGACGAGGACCGACGCCAGCTGTCGCTCGTGGTCGAACGGCCGTGCGGCGAGGCGGCGGACGGCCGTCGCTGCGGCGTCGTCTCGCGCGCCCGGCGCCTCCCACAGCGCGCGGTCGAGCTGATTGCCGCCGACCGCCCTGCCCGAAGACAGGATCGCGTCGTTGCACAGCAGGCCAGCGTGCAGCACATCGCCGGACGGCCGTCCAGCGACATCCAACGCGGCCGCAAAGGTGATCGCCCCCTCGGTGAGGGTGCCGGTCTTGTCGGTGAAGAGGACCACGATGTTGCCGAGGTCCTCGATGCTCACGAGGCGCTTGACGACGACGGAGCGCTCGGCCAATCGCTTCGCGCCGGTCGACAGGCTGATCGTGACGATGGCGGGCAGCAGCTGCGGGGTGAGGCCGACGGCGATCGCCAACGCGAACAGCACCGAGGCCAGCAGCGAGCGGCCGAGCACGACATTGATGACGAGGATCGATCCCGCCAGCACCAGGGTGACCCGGACGAGCAGCAGCGAGAAGTCGCGCAGCCCACGCTGAAACGCGGTCTGCGGCGGGCGTTCGCCCAGCCGCAGGGCGATGACGCCGAACTCGGTCAGCCCGCCGGTGCGCACGACGACGCCCACGCCGCTTCCCGCGCGCACGACGGTGCCCATGAACGCGCAGGAGGGAAGCTCGAGCGGCGAGCCGGGCGCGGTGACCGCGTCGGCATGCTTGGCGGCTGGGACCGCCTCGCCGGTCAGCACCGCCTCGTCGCATTCCAGACCCTCGGCCTGCAGCAGGCGAAGGTCCGCCGGCACGACGTCGCCGACCGAGAGGCGGACGACGTC
>DASZVK010000078.1:0-2666 GCA_035547175.1 Solirubrobacteraceae bacterium | reverse complement strand
GACGACCGAGCGGGCCAGCGCGCCGAGCGCGTAGCCGCCCTCGAGCACGAAGCCCAGGCCGATGCCCAGCTCGGCCGCCAGGGCGGCGACCGCGGCGCCCATCGCGGCGTAGCCCTCGTCGGTGACGGCGCAGCCGGCCAGCGGGTCCTCGCGGTGGGCGTCGAAGCCGGCCGAGACGAGCAGCAGGTCGGGCCGGAAGGCGCGGCCGAGCGGCACGGCGACGTGCTCGACCAGCGAGCGGAACGTCTCGTCGCCCGAGCCGGCCGGCACCGGCAGGTTGACCGTCGCCCCGACCCCGGCGCCCGAGCCGACGTCGCCGGCGGCGCCGGTCCCCGGGTACAGCGGCGACTCGTGGATCGAGACGAACAGGACGTCGGGGTCGGCGTGGAAGAGGTCGTTGGTCCCGTTGCCGTGGTGGACGTCCCAGTCGAGCACCATCACGCGCGAGGCGCCGGGGCGGGTGGGGGTCGGTGTCAACGCGTGGCGCGCCGCGATCGCGACGTTGTTGAACAGGCAGAAGCCCATCGCCCGGGTGCGGACGGCGTGGTGGCCGGGCGGGCGGTGCAGCGAGGCGCCGAGCGCGGGGCGGGCGGGCCCGGTCTCGGAGCCCTGCATCAGCTCGTCGACCATCGCGACCGCGCCGCCCGCCGCGTGCAGCGCGGCGTCGAAGGAGCCGGGCGAGCAGACCGTGTCGAGGTCGAGCGGTCCGCCGCCGGCGCGGCAGATCGACTCGACCGCCTCGACGTGCTCGGGCGCGTGCACGGCCTCGACGAGCGCGCGGTCGGCGGCGGGCGACTCGCGCGGCTCGAAGCCGGCCCAGTCGGCCTCCTCCAGGGCCCCCAGGATCGCGGCGATGCGCGCCGGCTGCTCGGGGTGGGCGCCGGTGTCGTGGCCCAGCGACGACGGGTGATGGAAGGCCACGGCGCTCGCCATGCCGTCAGTACCGTACCGGCGCCATGTCCGCCGACCCCACACGCATCGACGTCGTCGTCGTCGGCGCGGGCGCGGCCGGGCTGTACGCCGCGCTGACCGCCGCGCGCGAGGGTGCCGGCGTGCTGCTCATCTCGGCCACGCCGCTGGCGCAGACGTCGAGCTACTGGGCGCAGGGCGGGATCGCCGCGGCGCTGTCCGTCGACGACTCGGCCGACCTGCACCTCGCCGACACGCTGACCGCCGGGCGCGACCTCGTGCGCCGCAGCGCCGCGCAGGTGCTCGTCGACGAGGCGCCCGGCGTCGTCGCCGACCTCGAGTCGCTCGGCGTGCGCTTCGACGCCGATCGCGAGGGCCGCCTGGCGCTCGGGCTCGAGGGCGGGCACAGCCGCCGGCGCGTGGTCCACGCGGGCGGCAGCGCGACCGGCCGCCGCCTCGTGCGCCAGCTCTCGGCGCTCGTCGCCGAGCACCCCCGGATCGAGGTCTGGGAGGCGACGCGGGTCGCGTCGGCGTGGACGCGCGACGGCCGCTGCCAGGGCATCGTCTGCGAGGACGGCCGCGCGGCGCTGGCGCGGGCGACGATCCTCGCCACGGGCGGCACCGCGGCGCTGTGGTCGCGCACGACGAACCCGCCGGGCTCGGTCGGCATCGGCCTGCTGCTGGCGCTCGCGGCGGGCGCCGAGCTGGCCGACCTCGAGTTCGTCCAGTTCCACCCGACCGCGGTGACCGGCGTGCCGGGGCGTGAGGGCTTCCTGATCACCGAGGCGATCCGCGGCGAGGGCGCGACGCTGCTCGACCCGTCCGGCGAGCGCTTCGTCGACGAGCTGGCGCCGCGCGACGAGGTCGCCCGCGCGATCCACTTCAAGCTCGCCGAGACGGGCGCCGACCACGTCGGCCTCGACATGCGCGCGATCGACCCGGCGCTGTTCCCCAACGTCGTCGGGGCGCTGCGCGAGTCGGGCCTGGACCCGGCGCGCGAGCTGGTGCCGGTCGCCCCCGCCTCGCACTACTGCATGGGCGGCGTGAAGGCGGCCCTCGACGGCCGCTCGACCGTCGCGGGCCTGCTCGTCGTCGGCGAGTCGGCGTGCACGGGCCTGCACGGCGCCAACCGGCTCGCCTCCAACTCGCTCAGCGAGTGCTTCGTGCTCGGCGGCCGCGCGGCGCGCGCGGCGCTGGGCGAGCCGGCGCCGCCGGAGCCGACGTCGCCGCCGCCCGAGCCGGCGCCGATCCCGCTGCCGGACCGGGCGACGCGCGAGGCGCTGTGGCGCGACGCGGGGATCGTGCGCGACGCCGAGCGCCTCGGCCGCCTGCGCGGGCACGACCACCCGCTCGTCCGCCTGATCGCCGAGTGCGCCCTGCTGCGCACCGAGACGCGTGGCGCGCACTGCCGCGCGGACTTCCCGGAGCGCGACCACCGGCTCGACCACCTGCACGCGGTCGTCGGCGCCGAGGGCGCGCCCGAGTTCGAGCGCTGGCCCTGACGGCAGAGCGCCGATGCGCCAACTCGGCGTGACGCCCTCGCGGCCCGGGTAGCGCTGCGACGTGATGTACCAGTTCAGTCGCGCCATCTACCGAGAGCTCGCCGACATGATCGAGGACGGCGGCCACGAGGACGTGCTGCGCTCCGCGGAGCGCTGCGTCGAGCGGCTCACCGCCGACCGGGGGCGCTTCCGCAGGCCGGCCCGGACGCTGTTCGCGGACGTGCGCGTCCACTTCTCACTGCACGACCAGGCGCG
>DASZVK010000077.1:0-4204 GCA_035547175.1 Solirubrobacteraceae bacterium | reverse complement strand
GGGGCGGCCGGTCAGGTCGGCACCCGCGGCGAGCAGCGACGAGGCGCCCGCCAGGCCGCCGAGGAAGAGGTAGCCGGCGATCTCGCGCTCCTCCCAGACGGGCGGGTTGATGATCGGCTGGCCGTAGTACGCCGCGCCCGGGTGGTCGTGCGGGCGCCCGCTCACCCGCGGGCCCCCGCGAACGCGAGCGCCGTCGCGGCCAGCAGCCCGGCGGCGGCGACGCCGACGCGGCGCCACATCGCCAGCAGGTCGCGCGTGGTGACGACCGGGTCGGGCGGCAGCCCGTAGACCTCGGGCTCGTCGAGCAGTAGGAAGAACGCGCCGTCGCCGCCGACGCCGTCATCGGGGTCGTGGCCGTACAGGCGCGCCTCGACGACGCCGGCCTCGCGCAGCGTCTCGAGCCGCCCCGCCGCCCGCTCGCGCAGCTCGCCGAGCTCGCCGAACTGGATCGAGTCGGTCGGGCAGGCCTTCGCGCAGGCCGGCTCCTGACCGACGACGAGGCGGTCGTAGCAGAGCGTGCACTTGAAGATCCGGCCGTCGTCCTCGCGCTTGTCGAGCACGCCGTAGGGGCAGGCCGGCACGCAGTAGCCGCAGCCGTTGCAGACGTCCTGCTGGACGACCACGGTGCCGAACTCGGTGCGGAGGATCGCGCCCGTCGGGCAGACGTCGAGGCAGGCCGCGTGCGTGCAGTGCTTGCAGACGTCGGAGGACATCAGCCAGCGGAAGCCGTCGTCCTCGTCGCGGCGGAGGTTCGGCCGGTGCCCGCCGAGCGGCGCGCGCTGCTCGACGAACGCCACGTGACGCCAGGTGTCCGCCCCGAGGCCGCCGGAGTTGTCGTGCGACATCCCCGTCCAGTCCAGCCCGTCCTCGGGGATCCCGTTCCACTCCTTGCAGGCGACCTCGCAGGCCTTGCAGCCGATGCACACCGACGTGTCGGTGAAGAAGCCCATCCGCGGCGGCGGGTCGGCCCAGCCGCCGTCGTCGTCCTGCCGCGGCCTCACGGCGCCGTCCCCGTCTCCGCGCCGATGCCGGCCCGCTCGCGGTAGGCGCGCACGAGCTCGACGCGCGCCGCGCCGCGCGGGCGGCGGCCGGGCCGGACGTCGACGGTGAACGCCTTGACCTCCTGGATGTGCGAGCTGGGGTCCAGCGCCATCGGCGCCAGCTCGTTGACCACGTCGCCGCGCGCGTAGCCGTTGGGCCCCCAGTGGTAGGGCATGCCGAGCTGGTGGACGACGCGCCCGTCGACGTGCAGCGGCGCCATCCGGTCGGTCACCATCACGCGCGCCTCGATCGCGCCGCGCGCGGTGACGACCGTCGCCCAGCCGCCGTGCTCGAGGCCGCGCAGCTCGGCCAGCTCGGGCGAGACCTCGACGAACAGCTCCGGCTGCAGCTCGGACAGGTACGGCGTCCAGCGGCTCATCCCCCCGGCGGTGAAGTGCTCGG
The DNA here is from genome assembly GCA_035547175.1 of Solirubrobacteraceae bacterium. Taxonomy (GTDB): domain Bacteria; phylum Actinomycetota; class Thermoleophilia; order Solirubrobacterales; family Solirubrobacteraceae; genus BP-464. The sequence continues at coordinate 2,761 of DASZVK010000077.1, read as the reverse complement.
TCAGCCGGTAGGTCGTGATCACGAACGGGAAGGCGTCGGCGCCCGGCGTCCCCGGGTCGGGGTGGTAGCGGTTGTCCGGATGCCGGTAGACCTGACGGGCCGGGTCGCGCTGGTGGCCGTTCAGGCGATTGGGAACGGGCGAGTCCTGCGGCTCGTAGTGCGTCGGCAGCGGCCCGTCGGCGACGCCCGCGGGCGCGTAGAGCCAGCCGCGCCCGTCGGCCTGCATGATGAACGGCTCGGCGCCCGACAGCGCCTCGGGGCCGGTCGCGTCCTCGGGCGGGACGTAGTCGGGCGGCTTGTCGGCCTGGATGTCGGGCACGTCGTGGCCGACCCAGCTGCCCTGCTCGGCGTCCCACCAGACGAGCGCCTTGCGCTCGCTCCACGGCCGTCCCTGCGGGTCGGCCGACGCGCGGTTGTAGAGGATCCGGCGGTTGGCCGGCCACGCCCACGCCCACTCGGCGCCGAGCCAGCTCTGCTCGCGTGCGGGCCTGCGCCGCGCGGTCTGGTTGACGCCGTCGGCGTAGCAGCCGCAGTAGATCCAGCAGCCGCACGACGTCGAGCCGTCGTCGCGCAGCTCGGTGTAGAAGCCGAGCATCTCGCCGGCGTGGCTCCAGCCGTTGATCTCGGCGAGCACCGCGTCGGCGCTCGGCTCGTCGTGCGGGCCCTCGACCGGGTAGTCCCAGGTGAGCTCGAGCACGGGCCGGTCGGCCTCGTCGCTCGAGCCCGCCAGCCGGTCGCGGATCCGGCGGCCGAGGTGGTACGTGAACCACAGGTCGCTGCGGCGGTCGTCACTCGGCTCGATCGCCTTGTGGTGCCACTGCAGCATCCGCTGCGTGTTGGTGAACGTGCCCTCCTTCTCGGTGTGGGCGGCGGCCGGGAGGAAGAAGACCTCGGTGGCGACGTCCTGCGGGCGCATCTCGCCCGCCTGCACCTCGGGGCCGTCCCGCCACCACGTCGCGCTCTCGATCAGCGAGAAGTCGCGCACGACGAGCCAGTCGAGGTTCGCCATCCCGAGGCGCTGCATGCGCGTGTTGGCCGAGCCGACCGCGGGGTTCTGGCCGAACAGGAAGTAGCCCTTGACGGTGCCCGCGATCTGCTCCATCACCGTGTCGTAGGTGCTGTGGCTGCCGGTCAGCCGCGGCAGGTAGTCGAAGCAGAAGTCGTTGTCCCCGGTGGCGTGCTCGCCCCACCACGCCTTCAGCAGGCTCACCATGTAGGAGCGCATCTCGCCCCAGAAGCCCTTGCTCGGGGCGTCGCCGGCGATGAACTCGTCGAGGTCCTGGCCGCCGTGCGCGTGCGGCATCGGGATGTAGCCGGGCAGCGTGTCGAACAGCGTCGGGATGTCGCTGGACCCCTGGATCGAGGCGTGGCCGCGCATCGCCATCACGCCGCCGCCGGGGCGGCCGACGTTGCCCAGCAGCAGCTGCAGGATCGAGGCGGCGCGGATGTACTGCGAGCCGATCGTGTGCTGCGTCCAGCCGACGCCGTGCACGAACGCCGTCGTGCGCTCGCGCCCCGAGTTCTCGACGAACAGCCGGCAGACCTCGGCGAACAGGTCCGGCGGAACGCCGCAGACGCGCTGCACCATCTCCGGCGTGTAGGGGGCGTAGTGGCGCTTGAGGATCTGCCAGACGCAGCGCGGATGGCTCAGCGTCATGTCCAGCTCGGGCCGCCCGCGCGGGTCGTTGCCGCCCTGGCCGGCGCCCGTCGACCCGAACCGCGCGACGCTTCCCTCCTGGTCGCGCTGGCCCGCCGCGGCGGCGACGAACGCGCCCTCGTACTGCCAGCTCTCGGGGTCGTAGCGGCGCTCGTCCGCCATCCAACCGGAGAACAGGCCGTCGCCGTCGGCGTCGCGGAACTCCTCGCGGACGATCGTCGGCGCGTTCGTGTAGGCGAGCACGTACTCGCGGAAGTCCGACTCGGTGGAGAGCACGTGGTTGATGACGCCGCCGAGGAAGGCGATGTCGGTTCCGGCGCGGATCGGGACGAACACGTCGGCGAGCGCGCTCGTGCGGCTGTAGTGCGGATCGACGTGGATCACCTTCGCGCCCCGCGCCTTGGCCTCGACGACCCACTGGTAGGCGACCGGATGGGCCTCGGCCATGTTCGAGCCCTCGAGCACGATCAGGTCCGAGTTCTGCAGGTCGCCGGGCATCGTGCTCGACGCCCCGCGGCCGAACGACGTCCCCAGGCCGACGACCGTCGAGCTGTGGCAGACGCGCGCCTGGTTCTCGACCTGGACGACGCCGAGCGCGGTCAGCAGCTTCTTGATGAGGTAGTTCTCCTCGTTGTCGAGCGTCGCGCCGCCGAGCGCCGCGATGCTCATGCAGCGCCGCGTCCGCCGGCCGTCGACCGCGTCCTGCCAGCCCTCGCGGCGGGTGGCGACGACCCGGTCGGCGATCATGTCCATCGCCGTCTCGAGGTCGAGGCGCTCCCAGCCCTCCGCGTGCGGCCGCCGGTGCAGGACGAAGCGCTCGCGCGCCGGACCGGTCGTCAGCTGCTTGACCGCCGACCCCTTCGGGCACAGGCGCCCGCGGCTGTGGGGCGCGTCGGGGTCGCCCTCGACCTGGACGATCTCGCCGTCCTCGACGAACACGTTCAGCGCGCAGCCGACGGCGCAGTAGGGGCACACCGACTTGACGACGCGGTCGGCGTCGGCGGTGCGCGCCCGCAGCCGCCGCGTCGGGCGCGACTGGACGGCGGCGCCGCGGCCGAGCCGGTCGCCGCCGGCGAGCTGGCGCAGCAGCGGCCAGCCGCTCAC
>DASZVK010000076.1:0-2738 GCA_035547175.1 Solirubrobacteraceae bacterium | reverse complement strand
GTCGCCCGGGCCCAGCAGCGCGGCGGGGCCGGCCGGGGCCTCGCCGAGGCGCTCGAGCACCGCGCGCAGGCGCGGCTCGAGCGCGGCCGGGTCGGGCCCGCGGCGCACGCTCGCCACGCCGGGCCCGAGCAGCGTGTCGAGCACGTCCTGCGCGTCGCGGACCAGCTCCGCCCCGTCGCGCAGCAGCGCGTTGGCCCCGGCCGACGCCGGCGAGGTCACGGGCCCGGGCACGGCCGCGACGATCCGCCCGAGCTGCTCGGCGATCTCGGCCGTGATCAGCGACCCCGAGCGCTCGGCGGCCTCGACGACGATCGTGGACTGGGCGAGGCCGGCGATGATCCGGTTGCGCGCCGGGAAGCCCCAGCGGAAGGCCCGGAACCCGGGCGGCATCTCGGAGACGACGCAGCCGCCGCCGGCGACGATCCTCCGCCGAAGCGGCGCCTTCGTCGCCGGGTAGGGCACGTCGGCGCCGCCGGCGAGGACGGCGATCGTCGGCCCGCCCACCTCGAGCGCGCCCGCGTGCGCCGCCGAGTCGACGCCCAGCGCCATGCCGCTGACGACCGTCACCCGCGCCGCCGCCAGGCCGCGGCCGAGGCTGCGCGCGACCTCGACGCCGTACGCCGTCGCGCGCCGCGAGCCGACGATCGCGACCGCCGGCTCGTGCTCGCCGGCGAGCGCCGACAGGTGCGCGGCGTCGCCCGCCACGAGCAGCGCCGCGGGGGCGTCGGGCGCCGCCAGCAGCCGTGCCGGGTAGCCGGCGTCGTGGCGGCAGACCGCGTGCAGGCCCGCCGCCTCGATCCGGCGGCGCAGGCGGTCGACGCTCAGGCGCCCCGCCCTGGCCTCCAGCTCGGAGCGTCGCGCGCCGCCGACGGCGGCGACGAGCTCCTCGTCGCCCAGCGCCAGCAGGCCGCCGCGCAGCCGCCGCTCGCGGTTGGCGTGCTCGAGCCACGGCGCCACGAGCGCCAGCAGCGCCGTCCTGCGCAGGCAGGCGTCGCAGGCGGCCATCAGAAGGCCGCCTCGAGGTGATCGAGCCGGCGCAGCGAGCCGTCGGGGTCGACGACCACCGCGACGGCGTCGAAGCGCAGCTCGCGGGCCGACGGCCGGTCCTCCGTCTCGGCCAGCCACGCCGCGGCCATGCGGCGCACCTGCGCGCGCTTGCGGTCGTGCAGTGCGTCCCATGGCCGCACGGTCGCGCCCGAGCGGCGCGTCTTGACCTCGACGAAGACGAGCGTGCGCCCATCGCAGACGATCAGGTCGATCTCGCCGTGGCGCGTGCGGTGGTTGGCGACGACGAGCCGGTAGCCGAGCCGCTCGAGGTGCTCGAGCGCCAGCCGCTCGCCGATCCTGCCCAGCCGTCGCCTCGGGTCGCTCATGGCCGCGACCGTAGGCGCGGCCTGCGGGCGCTTCGGGCACGGTTCGTCACGCGGTTGCGCCACAAGCTGCGCGCCCCGCGGCACGAAGGCGGACCTACGGTCGCGGCCATGCTCGCGCGCGTCAGCACCTACGCCCTGCGGGGCGTCGACCCCTTCCACGTCGCCGCCGAGGTCGACATCCGCCCCGGCCTGCCCGCCTTCGCCGTCGTCGGCCTCGCCGACACGGCCGTCCGCGAGGCGCGCGAGCGGGTCCGCGCGGCGCTGCAGAACTCGGGCTTCGAGTTCCCCCAGCGGCGGATCGTCGTCAACCTCGCGCCCGCGCACGTGCGCAAGGCCGGCGCCGGCTTCGACCTCGCGATCGCCTGCGGGATCCTCGCCGCCAGCGGCCAGGTGCCCGCCGAGGCGCTGGACGACGTCGCCGTCTTCGGCGAGCTGTCGCTGGGAGGCGAGCTGCGCCCCTGTCGCGGGACGCTCGCCGTCGCCGAGGGAGCGTCGCGCGACGGGCTCGGCGGCCTCGTCGTCCCCGCGCCCAGCGCGTCCGAGGCGAGGCTCGTTCCGGACCTGCCCGTGTCCGGCGCGACGACGCTCTCGTCGGTCGCGGCGATCCTGCGCGGCGAGCTCGACGGCGACGGCGACCTCGGCCCCGTGCCCGACGCGCCCGCGCCCGACGGCGCGCCCGACCTCGGCGACGTGCGCGGCCACGCCGGACCGATCCGGGCGCTGGTGATCGCCGCGGCCGGCGGTCACAACCTGCTGATGTCCGGCCCGCCCGGGACCGGCAAGACGATGCTCGCCCGGCGCCTGCCGTCGATCCTGCCGCCGCTCGGCCGCGCCGAGGCGATCGAGGTCACGCGGATCCACAGCGTCGCCGGGACGCACGCCGCCCGCGGGCTCGTCGCGCAGCGGCCGTTCCGCGCCCCGCACCACACGATCTCGGCGTCGGGCCTCGTCGGCGGAGGCACGGTGCCGGCGCCCGGCGAGGCCAGCCTCGCCCACCACGGCGTGCTGTTCCTCGACGAGCTGTCGGAGTTCCGCCGCGACTCCCTGGAGGCCCTGCGCCAGCCGCTCGAGGACGGCCGCGTGGTCGTCGTGCGCGGCCAGCGGACGGTTGCGTTCCCGACGCGCTTCGTGCTCGTCGCCGCGACCAACCCGTGCCCGTGCGGGCACGCCGGCACGCCTCGCTGCCGCTGCACGGAGGCCGACCACGCCCGCCATCGCCGCCGCCTGTCGGGCCCGCTGCTGGACCGCGTCGACCTGCTCGTCGACGTGCAGCGGCCGTCGGCGGCCGAGCTGGCCGCGCCGGCGCTCACGACCTCCGCGTGCGCGGCCGGCGAGGTCGGCGATCGTGCGCGCGACCTTGAGGAC
>DASZVK010000075.1:0-5543 GCA_035547175.1 Solirubrobacteraceae bacterium | reverse complement strand
CAGCCGCCGCGCGAGCGTGCGCGTCGTGCCGTCGGCGAGGCGCTGGCGGAAGACGGCCCAGGCGTAGCTGGAGTCGGCCTCGGTGGCGACGTCGGCCGAGTCGCCGCCGGCGCCCTGCTTGGCGCCGAGCGTGGCGACGTCGAGCTGCTGCGGCGCGGTCGACACGCGCAGCTCGTAGATGTGGCGGGCGAACACGTGGCCCGCCTCGCCGAAGACGACGAGCGCGACGCCGTCGGCGGCGACGACGACCTTCGGCTGCTCGCCGGGCAGGCCTCCCGCCTCCTCGGCCGGGTTGACGTCGAGCGGCTGCGCGATGCCGGTGAACGACGTCGCCCCGCGCTCGAGCCGCGCGGCCTGGACGTTGCCGGCCGCCGTCCAGGCGACGTAGGCGACGCCGTTGGTCGACAGGTCGATGCTCGGGCTCGCCGCGCCGGGCGGGCCGGGGATCGGCGCCGGCCAGGAGCGCGCATGGGCCGGGCGCACGACGGTGTAGAGCTGGCCGCCGGAGACGAACGCGACGACGAGCTCTCCTCCGTTGCCCGCGGCGACGACCGGCTGCGCGGCCGGGCCCGCCAGCCCCGGGTCGAGCCGCTCGGGCGCCTGCCAGCGCCCGCCGACCAGCCGCGAGGCGAAGACGTGCTCGACGCCGCCGTCCTGCTTGACGTAGACGACGGCGCCCGTCCCGTCCTGGGCGAGATCGACGCGCGGCGACGAGGCGCCGGGCCCCGAGTCGACCGACTCGCCGGGGAAGAACGTCGCCGAGGCGGCGTTCGCGGCGGACGGGACGGCCAGCAGGCCGGCGACGATCAGCGACAGGGCGAGGCGGCGGGGCATGGCCCAAACCCTAGAGAGCGCCCGGGCGCTCGCCGCCGCACGCCTACGGCGCGATCCCCTCCGCGAGCGCCTCGGCGCGGAACGCCTCGAGCTCGCGCCCGGCGCGCGCCTCGTCCCAGTGAAGCTCGGGCGCGACCGCCCGCGCGACCCGCGCGACGGCGTCGCCGGCGGCCAGCTCGCGCGCGGCCAGCAGGCCCAGGCGGGTGCGGCGCAGCAGCACGTCGCCCAGCGACCGCGCCTGCTCGTGGCGGGCGGCGAAGGCCGCCTCGGCCAGCAGGTCCGGCAGGCCGCCGACGATCGGCTCGGCGAGCTCGGGGCGCTCGGCGGCGAGCGCCAGCACGTCGCGAGCGACGTGGCCGTAGCGACCGGCGAGCGCCGCGTAGGCCTCCTCCGCGACGCCGGCCGTGCGCGGCAGCTCGGCGGGGTCGACCGCCTGGCCGAGCGGGACCTCGTGCGTGCGGCACGGCGCGTCGCGGGCGTCGCGCTCGACGAGCCGGTCGACGGTCATCTTCGCCATGCGCCGGAACGTCGTCAGCTTGCCGCCGGTGATCGTGATCATCCCGCTCGAGGTCTCGTACAGCTCGGCCTTGCGCGAGATGTCGACCGACTTGCACGGGTCCCCCGAGGCGATCAGCGGGCGCACGCCGGCGTAGGCGCCGGTCAGGTCGGCGACCGTCAGCTCGGTCGCGAAGTAGGCGTTGGCCGCCTCGAGCAGGTAGTCGACGTCGGCGGCGGACGGCGGCACGTGCTCGAGCGGGGCGCCAGCGTCGTAGTCGTTGTCGGTCGTGCCGATCAGCGTCCGCCCCAGCCACGGCAGCGCGAAGATCGTCCGCCCTCCTCCGGCCGGCACGACCGCGCCGCCGACCAGCGGCACCGTCGCGTGGGCGAGCGTGACGTGCGTGCCCCGGCTGGGCCGGATCGACGGCACCTCGGCCTCGTCGTGGAGCTCCTCGGGCCGCAGCCGGTCGGCCCACACGCCGGTCGCGTTGACGACGTTGCCGGCGGCGATCGGGAACGACTCGCCGGTCTCGGCGTCGGTCACGCGCACGCCGCGCGCGCGGCCGCGCTCCTGCACGAGCTCGGTGACCTCCAGCCGGTTGGCGAGCACCGCGCCGAAGCGCTCGGCCTCGGCGAGCACCGTCAGCACCAGCCGTGCGTCGTCGGTCTGGCAGTCGTAGAACAGGTAGCCCGACGTCGGGCGGCGCGCGGCCAGCGCCGGCAGCAGCTCGAGCACCTCCTCGCCGCTCACGATCCGGTGGCGGTCCGGGCTCCAGCTCTCCGCGGCGCGACGCCCGCGGCGGCGCTCGACGGCCATCACGTCGTAGAGGTTCAGCCCGACGCCGGTGAGGCGGTCGGGACGGGCCCCGTCGAACGCGGCGACGACGAGCGGCAGCGGGCGGACGAGGTGCGGCGCGAGCGTGGTCAGCAGCTGGCGCTCGAGCAGCGCCTCGCGCACGAGGCCGAGGTCGAAGTTCTGCAGGTAGCGCAGGCCGCCGTGGACGAGCTTCGACGAGCGGCTCGACGTGCCCGCGGCGTAGTCGGCGCGCTCGACCAGCGCGACGCTGTAGCCGCGCGTGGCGGCGTCGAGGGCGACGCCCGCGCCCGTGATCCCGCCACCGACGACCACGACGTCGAAGCGGTCGGCGCGCAGCGCGGCGACGGCGTCGGCCCGGGCGATCATCGGGGCCCGAGTCTACGGAGAGGGCCATTGGCCGGGCCGCTGGCGCGGGCGGTCGCGGCGGCGCGCGTACCGTGGAGACCATGCCGCGCCGCGACCTCGCCCTCGCCATGGTCGTGATGCTCTTCTGGGGCGCGAACTTCGTCGTCATCGACGTCGGCCTGGAGACGGTCCCGCCGCTGCTGTTCGCGGCGATCCGCTACGCGGTCGTCGCGCTACCGGCGCTGTTCCTCGTCCCCCGCCCGGCGATGCCGTGGCGCCACATCGCGCTCGTCGGCACGTTCCTGTCGGCCGGCCAGATGGGCCTGCTCTACCTCGGCCTGCACGAGGGCATGCCCGCCGGCCTGGCGTCGCTGATCTGCCAGCTGCAGATGGTCTTCACGATCGCGGTCGCCGTCGCGCTGCTCGGCGAGCGGCCGGCGCCGCGCCAGCTGCTCGGCGCCGCGGTCGCGCTGGCGGGGATCGTCATGATCGCCGTCGACCGCGGCGGCGCGGGCGTGCCGGCGCTGGCGTTCGTCTTCTGCATCGGCGCCGCCGCGTCGTGGGGCGTCGGCAACGTGATCACGCGCGTCGTGCGGGCGCCCAGCGCGATCGGCCTGCTGACGTGGTCGAGCCTCGTGCCCCCCTTGCCGCTGGCGGCGCTGTCGCTGGCCGTCGACGGCCCGCACGCGATCGGTCACGCGTTCGCCCACTGGGGCGTCGGCGCGACGCTGTCGACGCTCTACACGGTCGCGCTGTGCACGTGGTTCGGCTACGGCGCCTGGGCGTGGCTGCTGAGCAGGCACCCGGCCTCGCACGTGGCGCCGTTCGCGCTGCTCGTGCCGCCGGTCGGCCTGGTCACGGCGTGGATCGCCAGGGGCGAGGTGCCGACGCCCGTCGAGCTGGCCGGCGCAGCCGTCGTGCTGGTCGGGCTGGCGCTGCTCAGCCTGGCGCTGGGGGCGCCGGTCCGGCATGGGGCCGCCACGGCCGCGCAGGCCGCGACGTCACCGACGACGCCCTAGACGAGCACCGCGCGGCGGCGCTGGCGCGTGCCGCGGCGGCGACGCAGCGCGCCGCGGGCCTCGGTGCTGAGCGCGAAGCGGCGCGGGCCGATCATCTCGCCGTGGACCCCGGTCTCGTAGCCGGCGTCGTCGAGCAGGCCGGAGCCGTGCGCGCCCGCCAGCCACTCGAGCACGTCGGAGATGCGCGCGCCCGAGTTGGTCATCACGGCGAGCAGGTCGGAGAAGCACAGCGGCCGGCGCGCCGACAGGAACGCGGCGAGCAGCAGCTCGCCGTGGCCGTACTGGCGCCGCGTGGGCGGCACGGGGAGGATCGACGGGGCTTCGACGGCGGGAGTCTCGAGGAGCATGGTGCCCGGAGATACGCCGACCCACGCCCACCGCCTCGACCGCGCGCGGCTTTGCGCAACTTCCGCGCGCGAATCCTGTCGCGCCCGGGGCGCGCTCGCCTACAGGGCCTTGAGTTCCTCGGCGATCGCCTGCACCGACGCCTTGGCGTCGCCGAACAGCATCGCCGTCTTGGGGTTGTAGAAGAGCGGGTTGTCGATCCCCGCGAAGCCGCTGCTCATCGAGCGCTTGAGCACGATCACGCTGGCCGACTCGTCGACGTTGAGGATCGGCATCCCGTAGATCGGGCTGTCGGGCTTGTTGCGCGCGTCGGGGTTGGTGACGTCGTTGGCGCCGATCACGAGGCTGACGTCGGTGCGGCCGAACTCGGCGTTGGCGTCCTCGAGCTCCTTGAGCTGCTCGTAGGGCACGTCGGCCTCGGCCAGCAGCACGTTCATGTGGCCCGGCATGCGCCCGGCGACGGGGTGGATCGCGAACGCGACCTCGACGCCGCGGGCCTCGAGCAGCTTGGTCATCTCGCGCACCGCGTGCTGGGCCTGCGCGACGGCCATGCCGTAGCCCGGCACGATCACGACGCGGCTCGCGTAGGCCATCTGGATCGCGGCGTCGGCGGCGCTGGTCGAGCGCACCGTGCGCTCGACGCCGTCGTCGGCGGTCCCGCCGCCGGACGTCGTCACGCCGCCGAAGCCGCCCGCGACGATGCTCGGGATCGAGCGGTTCATCGCCTGGGCCATCAGGTTGGTGAGGATCGTGCCCGAGGCGCCGACGATCATCCCGGCGACGATCAGCGCGTAGTTGGACAGCGCGACGCCGGTCGCCGCCGCGCTCAGCCCGGTGAAGGCGTTGAGCAGGCTGATCACGACCGGCATGTCGGCGCCGCCGATCGGCAGCACGACGAAGTTGCCGAGGATCGCGGCCGCCAGCAGGATGCCGAGCACGAACAGCGCCTCGGAGTCCGAGCCGGCGACGACGGCGACGCCCGACGCGAGCGCGACCAGCAGCAGCACGAGGTTGACGAGCGACTGCGCGCGGCCGATCGTGATCGGCCGGCCCGGAAGGATCTCCTGGAGCTTGCCGAAGGCGATGTTCGAGCCCCAGAAGCTGATCGAGCCGACGATCGCCGCGAAGCACTCGAAGATCGGCACGTAGGTGGGGTCGTCGGCCCAGCCGCCGGTCGAGCGGAACTCGGCCCACGCGATCAGGAAGATCGCGCCGCCGCCGACGCCGTTGAACAGCGCCACCATCTGCGGCATCGCGGTCATCTTCACCTGGCGGGCCGCGGGGACGCCGACGACGGTGCCGACGACGACGCCGGCGACGATGATCCCCCAGTAGCCGATGCGGTCGTCGAGCAGCGTCGCGACCACGGCGATCGCCATGCCGACCGCGGCGATGCGGTTGCCGCGCACCGCCGTGCGTGGCCCGGTCAGGCCCATCAGGCCGTAGATGAACAGCGCGAAGGCGACGATGTAGAGCGCCGTGATGACGTTCGGCGACACGCTGGCGAGGACGGTCACGCCTGCTCCTCGCCCTTCGCCGCGTCGTCGGCGGCGGGCTTCTTGCGGCCCTTGAACATCTCCAGCATCCGGTCGGTGACGAGGAAGCCGCCGACGACGTTGATCGTGCCGAACACGATCGCGACCAGCAGGATGACCTTGTTGAAGGTGCTGTGGCCGGCGGTGCCG
>DASZVK010000074.1:0-4901 GCA_035547175.1 Solirubrobacteraceae bacterium | reverse complement strand
TCGGGTCTGTGTCCTTGCCGGACCGACGCCGGCTACGTCGTCAGGACGCTACGCCGTGGTCACGTCGCGCTGGGTCCAGCGCGACGTGCACGGGATCTTCGAGCGGTCGGCGCGGTCGACGTAGGCCGCGGCGATCTGCGTGACCTCGCGCAGCAGGTCGTCCTCGAGCGTCGTCGGGTCCAGCCCGAGCGCGAGGAACTGCGAGTTGTCGACGACGAGGTCGTTCTCGGCCGCCTCCTTGCGCGGGTTGTCGACGAAGTCGATCTCCGCGCCGGTCAGCCGCGCGACCAGCCGCGCGAGGTCGGCCACGCGGTGGACCTCGGTCGTCTGGTTGAAGATCTGCACGCGGTCGCCGCGGTCGGGCGGGTTGAGGATCGCGATCTCGATGCAGCGCACCGTGTCGCGGATGTGGATGAACGCGCGCGTCTGGCCGCCGGTGCCGTGCACGGTCAGCGGGTAGCCGACGGCGGCCTGCATGAGGAAGCGGTTGAGGACCGTGCCGTAGTCGCCGTCGTAGTCGAAGCGGTTGACGAGCCGCTCGTCGAGCGACGTCTCCGGGGTCTGCGTGCCCCAGACGATGCCCTGGTGCAGGTCGGTGATCCGCAGCTCGTCGTTCTTGGCGTAGAACGCGAACAGGAGCTGGTCGAGGGTCTTGGTCGTGTGGTAGACGCTGCCCGGGTCGGCCGGGTAGAGGATGTCCTGCTCGATGTCGCTGCCGTCGTCGCCGCGCAGCGTCACCGGCAGGTAGCCCTCGGGGATCGTCACGCCGGCCGTCTTGTAGCCGTAGACGCCCATCGTGCCGAGGTGGACGACGTGGGCGTCGACGTCGGCCTCGACGATCGCCGCGAGCACGTTGTGCGTGGCGTTGATGTTGTTGTCGACCGTGTAGCGCTTGTGCCACGAGGACTTCATCGAGTACGGCGCCGCGCGCTGCTCGGCGAAGTGCACGATCGCGTCGGGCCGCAGGTCGCGCAGCAGCTCCAGCAGGCCGTCGTAGTCGTGGGCGACGTCGAGCTCGACGGTGTCGATCGTGCGCCCCGAGACCTCCCGCCAGGCGGCGATCCGCTCGTCCAGCGCGCGGATCGGCGTCAGCGACGTCACGCCGAGCTCCTCATCGGCGCGGCGGCGCACGAGGTTGTCGGCGATCGTCACGTCGTGGCCGCTGGCCGACAGGTGCAGCGACGTCGGCCAGCCGCAGAAGCCGTCGCCTCCGAGGACGAGGATGGTCAGAGGGTTCGTCTCGATGCTCACGGTCGGGTGAACCCTACGACTCCGAGGGATCGTTGGCATCGTCGAACGCGGCGAATCTTCGCGAACTCTTCGACTCGGCGACGGCCGGCGGACGGCCCGCGACGACGAGCACGAGCAGCTCGGCGGCGATCGTCACCGCGCGCATGACGACGGCCGCGGCCACCAGGTCGCGGTGCGGGAAGCTCGACGCCAGCAGCCCGACGTAGGCGACCTCGCGGATGCCGACGCCGCCCGGCGCGAAGACGACGACGAGGCCCGCTCCCCAGGCGAGCGCGGCCGCCCCGGCGACGCGCAGCTCGTCGTGCCAGCCCGACACCGCCGCCTGCACGAGCACGGCGCAGGCGGCGTAGGCGACGAAGCCCGCCAGCCCCTCGGCCAGCGCGCGCGCGACGCGACGGTCCTCGAGGCGGCTGCGCTCGCCCAGCAGCCGCAGCAGCGCATGCGGCACCAGCGCCGTCAGCAGCAGCGGCGCCCAGGCGGGCCGGCCGGACGCGGTCAGCGCGACGCCGGCGATCGCGAGCGCGGCGCACAGCGCGACGAGGTTCTCGGCCGCGACGGTCGCGACGCGGTCGACCGCCGACCCGCGGACGACCGCCACGCGCGAGGTCGGCGCCCAGATCCCGCCGGGGATGTAGCGCAGCACCTGCGTCCGGCACCAGGTGCCGACGTCGGCGGCCGTCGGCCGGCCGGAGACGAGGATCGCCCAGATGCGCGCCAGCAGCACCCACCAGGCGACCGCGATCGCCACGGCGGGGGCCATCAGGCTCCAGGTCACGTCGCGCGACGGCACGTCGCGCACGGCGAGCACGCCCATCGCCACGACGAGGGCGACGGCGAGCGCGAACCGCGCGACGCGCAGGGCGGGCAGCCAGGGCTCCAGCGGCGCCGTCACGCGTGCGAGGCGGGCGCGCCAGGCCTCGGCGCGGCTCACCGCTGCGTGCGTCGCTCCCGCCACCACGTGCCCAGTATCACGCGCGCGTAGCGCAGGCCGTAGAGCAGGTTGTGCCCCTTGCGGCTCTGGCCGGCCATGCGCCTGCGCATCGTGATCGGCCGCTCGACGACCCGGTAGCCCTGCAGCAGGGCGCCGATCAGCAGCTCCGACGTCTGGTACTGGACCTGCGTCTGGCGCACGGTCTCGGTCACCTCGGCGCGCATCGCGCGAAAGCCGCTGGAGGTGTCGGTGACGCGGCCGCCGGTCAGCAGCCGCACGAGCGCGGCGAAGACGTGCACGCCCGCCTGGCGGAAGGCGTCGTCGGTCTCGGCCGCGCCGAGCACGCGCGAGCCGATCGAGAAGTCGGCCTCGCCGGAGGCAACGGGCTCGAGCACGCGCTCGAGCTCGGCCGGGTTCCACTGGCCGTCGGCGTCGAGCGTGACGATGAAGCGCGCGCCGTGCTCGCGGGCGAGCCGGTAGCCGACGCGCAGGGCGACGCCGTGGCCGCAGTTGCGCTCCAGCCGCGCGACGCGCGCGCCGGCCTTGCGGGCGACCTCGCTGGTGCGGTCGACGCTGCCGTCGTCGACGACGAGCACCTCGACCGCCAGGCCGCAGGCGACGCGCGGGACCTCGCCGACGACGGCGCCGAGCGACTCCTCCTCGTCGAGCGCGGCGATCACGGCGACGGCCGGCGGGAAGCGCAGGCCCGGGTGCTCCTCCTCGAACGCGCGCAGCGCGGCGTCGCGCACGGCGTCGGTGTGCGGAAGGTGCTTCCGGGCTATCGGCTGCGTCGCGGTCGCCACGTGTCGATGCGCGACGGCGGCGAGGCGCCGTGCGGGGCGCCCAGTCTATGGACTCGGAGCCCGCCCGCCCGGCCGCCGACCCGCCGTTGGTAGGTTCGCCCGGCCTTGGCCGCCGTCGCGTCCCCCAGCGTCCGCACGCCGCCGCGCGCTCCCGCCCGGGGCGGGGCGGCCGCGATCTGGTGGCCGATCGCCGCCTGCCTCGTCGTCGCGGCGCTGTCGCTGCTGATCGCCGCGCAGCCCACCTACGACCCGACGGCGTGGCTGATCTGGGGGCGCGAGATCGTCCACGGCGACCTGGCGACGACCTACGGCCCCTCGTGGAAGCCGCTGCCGGCGGTCGTGACGATCCCGGCCGGGCTGCTGTCGCTCGACGCCCAGCAGGACGTCTGGCTGGTCGTCGCCCGCGCCGGCGGGCTGATGGCCGTCGTGCTGGCCTTCCGGCTGGCGCGCCGCATCGAGGGGGCGCTCGCCGGGGCGATCGCGGTCGTCGGTCTCGTGCTCGCGCACAGCTTCGTCTCGCACGTCCTGCGCGGCGACTCGGAGGGCCTGCTGGCGGCGTTCGCGATCGGCGCCTTCGAGGCCCACGCGAGCGGCCGGCGACGGCTGGCCTTCGGCCTCGTCGTGCTGACCGGCCTGCTGCGGCCGGAGATGCTGCTGTTCGTCGGGCTCTACGGGCTGTGGCTGGTGTGGAGCGCCCCGCCGCCCGAGCGCACGCGGACGCTGCTGGCGGTCCTCGCCGCGGGCGCGCTGATCGTCCTCGCCTGGCTCGTGCCCGAGCAGCTCGGCTCGGGCCAGCTGCTGCGCGCGGCCTCGCGCGCGCGGGAGCCCGTGCCCAACTCGCCCGCGCAGGCGGCGTTCCCGTTCCTGGCGACGTTCACCAACGCCGCGCCGGTGCTGATGTGGCCGCTGTACGCCGGCGGGGCGCTGGTCGTCGGGCTCGACCTGCTCGCCTGGCGGCGCACGCGCCGCGCCACGCTCGCGCTCGCCGTGGCGGCGGCGTCGACGACGATCATGGTCGTCGTCGCGCTGATGGCGCAGGGCGGCTTCACGGGCAACATCCGCTACCTGACCGTGGCGAGCGCGCTCGTCTGCGTGCTCGGCGGCGCCGGCCTCGAGCGCGCGGCGCGTCTGGTGGCGGCCCGCCTGCGCGGCGCCGTCGCGATCGGGCTGGGCGTCGTCGTCGCGGCGGCGGTGGCGGTCCCCGCGCTCGTGCTCGCGGGCGGCAACCTCCACGACGAGCTGCACGACGCGATGCTCGAGACCCACTACTACGACGACCTGCCCGCCGCGATCGCCCGCGCCGGCGGCCGCGACGCGGTGCTGCGCTGTGGCGTGCCCTACGCGATGGCGTTCGACACCCAGGCGCTGGCCCGCGACCTCGGCGTCCACGAGAAGCGGGTCGCGATCCACCCCGACAGGCCCGGCTCGGCGCCCGGCATGGCGTTCGTGCGCTCGGCCTCGCGGCCGCCGTCGGGCCCGCGCTGGCGGCGCGTGGCGACGACGCGGCGCTGGATCGTCGTCGCGAGCTGCCGCGCATAGGCTCCGGACGTGCGCTCGCTGCCGTACGTCCTGGCCGACGTCTTCACCGACACGCCGCTGCAGGGCAACCAGCTCGCGGTCTTCACCGACCCGGGCGACCTGCCCGACGAGCGCATGCGGGCGCTCGCGCGCGAGACGAACCTCTCCGAGACGGTCTTCCTGCTGCCGCCGGAGGACGGCGGCACGGCGCGCGTGCGGATCTTCACGCCGGCCGCCGAGCTGCCGTTCGCCGGCCATCCGATCCTCGGCACGGCCGTGATCGTCGCCCTGCGCGAGCGGCTCGACGAGGTCGTGCTCGAGACGGGCCGTGGGCCCGTGCCGGTGCGGATGCGCCGCGGCGGCGAGCGCGTCGCGAGCGGCGCGATGGACCAGCCGGT
>DASZVK010000073.1:0-12604 GCA_035547175.1 Solirubrobacteraceae bacterium | reverse complement strand
GACGAGCCGTTCCCGTTCCCGTCGCTGCACGACCCGCTGAGGCGGGTCGTCGCCGCGTTCGGCCCCGAACGGGTCTTCTGGGGCTCGGACATGTCGCGTCACGGGCCCTCGTATCGCGAGGCGCTGGCCTGGGTGCGTGAGGTCGACGGGCTCGGCGACGACGCCCTTGCCTGGGTCCTGGGGCGCGGCATCCGGCGCTGGCTCGGCCTCGAGCGGCCCGGCTAGGAGGCCTCGGCCGCCACGACGGGCCTCGCCGAGCGCGCGGCGAGGGCCAGCACGCAGGCGCAGACGAGCCCCAGGAACGTCAGCAGGAACACCCAGCGGAAGGTGTGGCCGAAGGCGATGCCCGGGTCGCCGCGCCGGGCGACGCGCTGCTCGTGCTGCAGCGCCACCGCGAACACCGCGGTGGCGACCGACCCGCCCACGCGCTGCATCATGTTGAGGATGCTCGTCGCGCGCGGCACGTCGCGCGCGGCCAGCGTCTCGTAGGCCGCGCTCATCGCGGGCATCAGCGTGCAGCCGAAGCCGAGCCCGCGCACGAAGAGCAGGAAGGACACCAGCGCGAGCGACGTGTGGCTGTCGATCGCCATCATCGGGACCGTGCTCGCGGTGCTCACGAGCATGCCGGCCAGGACCACGTTGCCGGACCCGTGACGCCGGGAGAGCCGCGCCGCGAACGGGATCGTGCAGGCGACGCCCAAGCCCTGGGGACCGAGCTGGAGTCCCGCCAGCAACGGCGACTCGCCGCGAGCGGCCTGGAAGTAGAGCGGTAGCACGAGCCACGTGCCGATCATCGCGCCCCCGCCCAGGAAGATCGTCCAGGCCGCGGCGCTGAAGCTGCGCGAGCGGAACAGCACCATGCGCAGCAGCGGATGCGACGAGCGCCCCGTGTGCACGACGAACGCGGTCAGCAGCACGAGGCCGGCGAGCAGCGGCACCACGACGAGCGTGAGCGGGCCGCCGTCGCGCTGCTCGATCTCCGAGAGCCCGAACACGATCGCCGCGACCCCCGGGCAGACGAGGGCCAGCCCCAGCACGTCGAGCGGGGCCGCGTCGCGCCGGCCGAGCGCCGCCGAGCCGAGGTGCATCCACGCCAGCGCCACCGCAGCGCACGTGACCGGCGCGTTGATGAAGAAGATCCATCGCCACGACGCGCCGCCGACGATCAGGCCGCCGAGCGCGGGCCCCAGGACCGGGCCGACCAGGACGGGGATCCCCATGAAGACCGTCGCCCTGGCGAACCCGCGCGGACCGGTGGTCTGGGCGAGGATCGTCATCCCCACCGGCAGGATCACGCCGCCGGCCACGCCCTGGAGGGCACGCAGGACGACGAGCTGCGTCGTCGACGTGGCGGCGCCGCACAGCGCCGAGGTCGCGCCGAACGCGAGCAGGGAGGCGATCCAGATGCGGCGACTGCCGAACCGCTCGGTGAGCCAGCCCGACACCGGGATCGCCGACCCCAGGCCCAGCAGGTAGGCGGTCGCCACCCACTGGACGGACCCGAGCGAGGCGTGCATCGAACGCTGGATCGTGTCGAGCGCGACGTTGACGATCGTCGTGTCGAGGAACGTCATCATCACGCCGAGGATCACGGCGGCGCAGACCTTGTACAGCTCGCGGTCCGACACCTCGCGCCGGGCGCCGCCGTCGGGCCCCGCGTCCATCAGCCGCGCATCGACGCACGGAAGGCGTTGCGCAACGTGCCGATCCCGTCCACCTCGACGGCGACCACGTCGCCGTCGGCGAGGTACCGCGGCGGGTCGGAGCCGTGCCCCACGCCACCCGGGGTCCCGGTGGCGAGCAGGTCTCCCGGCTGGAGCGTGACGAGCCGCGAGACGTCGGCCACGAGCCGCGCCGGATCGAAGATCAGGTCGGCGATCGGCGCCTGCTGGCGCAGCTCGTCGTTGACCGTCACCCGCAGCATCGACCCCGCCGGGTCGATCTCGTCGGCCGTCACGATCCAGGGGCCGACCGGCGTCGAGGCCTCGATGTTCTTGCCCGCGAACCACTGCAGCGAGCGGTACTGCAGGTCGCGCATGCTGACGTCGTTCATCAGCGTGTAGCCGGCGATCGCCTCGTGCGCCCGGCGCTCGGGCACGTCGCGCGCCCGCGCGCCGATCACCACGACGAGCTCGCCCTCGTAGTCGACCGCCTTCGACAGCGGCGTCAGCGCGACGTCGTCGGCCGGGCCGCAAAGCGCCTGCGGCAGCTTCGCGAAGAGCGTCGGCGCGGTCGGAATCTCCCGCCCCATCTCGACGACGTGGTTGCGGAAGTTCAGCCCGACGCAGATCACCGCGGCCGGCTCGAGCACGGGCGCGCGCAGGTCTGCCACGTCGTATGGGCGCAGCTCACCGGCGACCGCGGCCCGGGCGCGGGCCAGGCCGTCGTCGCCGGCGCGCAGCACGGCGCCGGCGTCGGCGAAGCCCGGGATCGCGGCGCACGCTCCGTCGACGAAGACCGCCGCCGTGGTGGCCCCTCCATCGGCCAGCGTGCCCAGCCTCACGGCCGCACCTCCAGCACGAGCTTGCCGACGGCCCGGCGCTCGCCGAGGCGTGCCAGCGCGTCCGCAGCCCGCTCGAGCGGCAGGCGCTCGCCGACGACGGGATCGACCCGGCCCGAGCGGATCAACTCGATCCCGGCCGGCGCCTCGCGCCGCACGAGCTCGGGGTCCGCGGTGCGCAGCGCCTTGAAGCTGAACGGCGCGAGCGCGACGGAGCGGTCGCGCAGCTCCTGGAACCCCGGGATCGGCGGCGCCTCGCCCGAGCTCGAGCCGACCATCACGACGCGGCCGAAGCGGCGCGTCGCGCGATACGCCCGCGCGAAGGCGTCGCCGCCGACGCCGTCGAGCACCACGTCGACCGCCGGCAGCTCGTCGTCGTAGCCGAACGTCGAGTCGGCGCCCGCGCGCCGCGCCACGGCGCGCTTGTCCTCGGTCGAGGCGACCCCGAACACCCGGCCCGCGCCGAGCGCCCGCGCGACCTGGATCGCGACCGTGCCGAGCCCACCGCCGGCCGCGGTCACCAGCACGTCCTCGCCGGGCTGCAGCCGGGCGGCCCGGCGCAGGCCGAAGTACGCCGCCAGCGTCACGAGCCCGAAGCCTCCGGCGAGCCCGAGGTCGAGCCCCTCGGCGTCGAGCACCATGCGCTCGTCCGCCACCACGACCTCGCCGAAGCCGCCGGACTCGAGCAGGGCGATGACCGGTCGATCGGAGTCCACCGTCCGGCCGGCGACCTCGATGCCGGGCACGAACGGCGGTGGCGGGCCCGCGTACGTGCCGCGCAGCGACAGCAGGTCGGAGAAGTTGACGCCGGCCGAGCTGACGCGGATCGCCACCTGTCCCGGCGCTGGCTGCGGTTCGGGGACCTCGCGCATCTCGAGGACCTCCGGCCCTCCGTGGCGAACGGCGACGACGGCGCGCATGGCGGCTCCTACCTCGCTCGGGCCATGTCGGGCATGGCGGTTGACACGCGATACATGTATCATATATTTTTGTTCTGCTCCGGGCCGCCAGATCGCTCGTTGCGTTCGTTTCGGGTCCGGACGAATCCGGACGACCCATCAGGTACCGACAGGAGGAGAGAGTTGTGAACGCCAAGCGACGGGGCGCCGTCAGCGTGCTGTGCGCCCTTGCCCTGGCCGGCATCGCCGCGGTTCCGGGCGGTGCGAGTGCATCCACCGCCGGCAAGGGCCATGCCGCCAAGGTCGACACGATCCAGTGGGGCCAGGTGGTCTACTCGGCCGCCTACTGGGCCATCTACGCGGGTCAGCAGGAAGGCTTCTTCAAGAAGCAGAACATCAACCTGAAGATCACGCTCATCCCCAGCTCCCCGGCGATCATCGCGGCCGCCGCCGGCGGCTCGGTGAACATGTTCGCCGTCACCAGCGACTCTGCAGTGGCCGCCATCACCAAGGGTGCGAACATCACGCTGATCTCGGGGATCCAGCGCGTCGACGGCGTTCAGCTCGTCACGGCTCCGGGCGTCAAGTCCATCACGAGCCTGTCGGGCGCGACGATCGGCGTCACGAACCTCGCGGCGGCCGATGCGGTCCTCTTCAAGGCGCTGCTCGGCAAGCACGGGGTGACCGACTACACGCCGATCGTCTCGGGATCGTTCCCGACCAAGACCGCCGCACTGCTCTCGGGGCAGATCAAGGCGGCCGAGCTGACCCCGCCGTGGACCCAGCAGGTCGTCAACGCCGGCGGGACGATCCTCGGCAACGGCAGCGTCGCCGTCGGCGGCGACAACTACGCCGGCTGGCTGAGCGTCGGCGCGGACAAGAAGTGGCTCGCCAGCCACCGCGACCTCGCCGTGCGCTTCCTGAAGGCGTACAAGCAGTCCGCCGACTGGCTGTACAACCCGAAGAACAAGGCCAAGGCGATCCACGTGCTCGCCAGCGACCAGATCGGCCTGACCGTCGGGCAGGCGACGACCGTCTACAGGTCGTTCATCTCGTCCTACAAGCCGGGCAAGACCAAGCAGATCCTGACCACGGAGCTGTCGGCGAGCGACCTCAAGCAGGGCATCGCCCTGGCTCGCCAGGAGGGCGTGCCGCAGGCTTCCAGCGACACGGGCAAGTACTGGGACGCATCCTTCATGAAGGCGGCGCTCAAGTAGACACCCGGGACCTCCGCAGGGCCGGTCCGCCCGCCGCGGGCGGACCGGCTCGTCCCGATCGACGATGACCGACTTCGACGACTACCGCGACTCCTATCCGAGCGTCCGCATGCGACGCGAGGACGGCATCCTCGAGCTCACGCTCAACACCGATGGCGGCTCACTGGTCTGGGGCGCGGCGACGCGCACCCACTACGACCTCGCCGGCGCGTTCAACGACGTCTCGCGCGACATCGAGAACCGCGTCGTGGTCATGACCGGCACGGGCGACGTCCACTCCGGGCCGCGCGCCGACGACGCCGACTACCCGATGCTTGACCTCGAGCGCTGGGACGCCATGCGCTTCAACAGCATGCAGTGCCTGCACAGCCTGCTTGCCATCGAGGCACCCGTGATCAGCTGCATCAACGGTCCCGTCTACCGGCACGCGGAGCTGGCGCTGCTCGGCGACATCGTGCTCGCGGCCGACGCCGCCACCGTGCAGGACTCCGCGCACTTCGTCCGCGGACAGGTCCCGGGCGACGGCAGCCACATCGTCTTCCCCTACCTCCTCGGGCCCCGGCGGGCCAGCTACTTCATGCTCACCGGCCAGGAGCTCGACGCCGGCGAGCTGCGCGAGCTCGGCCTCGTCAACGAGGTCATGGCCGCCGAGGAGCTGCTGCCGCGGGCGCACGAGATCGCCCGGGAGCTCGCGCGCCAGAACTCGCTCACGCTGCGGCACACCCGCACGCTGCTCGTCCAGCCGCTGCGCGAGCTCGCCGCGAAGTGGCTCGGCTACGGCTTCGCCCTCGAGGGCCAGGGCACCGTGCTCGAGGCATCGCTGCGAGCGGCCAACGACACCACCCCATGACTTGGTACATGTTGTCCATTCCCAGGGAGATCCGCCGATGCGCATCCAGCCGGTAGACCCGACGACCGCGCCCCCCGAGGTCGCCGCGATCCTCGAGGGGGCGACGACGTTGCTCGGCCGCACGCCGCGCTCGTTCTCGGTGATGGCCAACACGCCGATGGTCGCCCGCTGGATGCTCGCCTTCGTGGCGTCGATCCACCGGCAGGGCGCCGGCAGCATCCTCGACGGCGCGACGAAGAACCTCGCCACGCTCAAGGTCGCCACGCTGATGGGCTCGTTCTACTCGGCCGGCCACAACAAGGAGTACGGCCGCGAGTTCGGGATGACCGACGAGAAGTACGAGGCGCTGCAGGGCGACTACATGGCGTCGGACCTGCTCGACGACCGCGAGAAGGCGGTGCTCGCGTGGGCCGAGGCCGTCACGGCGAACACCGCGCGCGACGACGACGCGGCGTTCGAGCGGCTCAAGCAGCACTTCACCGACGAGGAGATCACCGAGCTGACGCTCGTCATCTGCCACTTCAACGGCATCAACCGCTTCACGGGGTCGCTCAAGCTCGAGCTCGAGCCCAAGGGCGAGGTGGCGCGGATCCGCAGCACGCGGGACCTGCCGATCGAGGCGGTCGAGGCCTACGTCCGCGACGTCTGCGACGCGCGCGAGGCGGCGGCCGCCGCCGCAGAGGCCGCGGGCTGATGCGGATCGTCGCCATCGAGGCGACGCCGGTCGCCGTCCCGTTCAAGGAAGGCGTCGGCACGGTCGTGACGTCGCGCCTGGTCCTGCACGACTCGCGGCACGTGATCGTGCGCCTCCACACCGACGAGGGCATCCACGGCACGGGCGAGGCACTGCCGCGCCCCTCCTCCTACGGCGAGACGATCGAGTCGATCCTCGCCATCCTCGAGCAGGTCCTGGCGCCGCTCGTCCTCGGCGCCGATCCGTTCGAGATCGAGGCGCTGTGGCAGCGGCTGGACGGCGTGGGCGAGAACACGACGTCCAAGTGCGCGATCGAGACGGCGTGCCACGACATCATCGGCAAGGCCTGCGGGCAGCCGATCCATCGGCTGCTGGGCGGCTATCGCGGGGACCGCATCCCGCTGACCATGCCGATCGCGATGGGCTCCGAGGAGGACGTCGTCCGCCAGGCGAAGGACGCGGTGGCAGAGGGCTACCGCAGCGTCAAGGTCAAGGTCGGCAAGGACCTGCGCCGCGACGCCGGCGTCGTCGAGGCCGTGCGCTCGGCGATCGGCGACGACGTCGCGCTGTACGTCGACGCCAACCAGGGCTACTCGTCGTCCGACGCGCTCAAGGCGGGGCGCATCTTCGAGACGCTCGGCGTCGACCTCTTCGAGGAGCCGGTCGCCGCCTCCGACGACCGCACCCGCCTACGGCTGTCGCAGACGACCGCGGTGCCGCTGCTGCTCGACGAGAGCATCGAGACGCCGGCCGACGCGCAGCGCGCGATCGCGCTCGGCACGGCCGGGGCGTTCAGCGTCCGCAGCCCGCGACTCGGGTTCGCCGGCAACCGCAAGCTCGTCGCCGTCGCCGAGGCCGGCGGCGTGCCGTGCGTCGCGGGCAGCCACCGCGAGGCGGGCGTCGGAACCGCGGCGACCGCCCACCTCGCCGCCGCCT
Source organism: Solirubrobacteraceae bacterium (assembly GCA_035547175.1). Classification (GTDB taxonomy): domain Bacteria; phylum Actinomycetota; class Thermoleophilia; order Solirubrobacterales; family Solirubrobacteraceae; genus BP-464. The sequence continues at coordinate 5,508 of DASZVK010000073.1, read as the reverse complement.
TCGCGGCGATGAGCCTGCCGGCCGAGCTGGGCGTCCACGCGCTGCTGAGCGACGGGCTGCTGACGGAGCCGCTCGAGATCGCCGGCGGGCATCTGACCGTCCCGGCCGGTCCCGGGCTCGGCATCGAGGTCGACGACGAGAAGCTCGACCGCTATCGGTTGGGCGCGACGCGAAAGTGGAAAGAAGGGTAAGAGAGGTGAGCTCACCGACAGTGCTCGACGCCCCCCAGGGCGCCGGCATGCCGAAGAGGGAGTGGCAGTCCTACGAGGACCCGTCCGGGCCGCCGGGGCTGCGGTCGAGGATCGCGCGGTTCTACGAGGACCATCGCGCGTTCATCCGCGGCCTGACGACCGTCGTCGTGCTGCTGATCGCCTGGGAGGTCGTCTGCCGGCTGTGGATGAAGAAGTCCCTGGCGGTCGCGCCCCCCTCGGCGGTCTACCACGCGTACATCCACCTGGCCCGCAACGGCCAGCTGGGCAAGGACGTCGTGACCAGCCTCAAGGAGTTCCTCATCGGCTTTGCGCTGGCCGCGGCGGTCGGCATCACGCTCGGCCTGCTGATGGGCGGCATCCGCGCGGTCCGCGAGTACCTCGAGCCGATCGTCAACGGCCTCTACGCGACTCCCGTGATCGCGCTCGCGCCGTTGTTCATCCTGTGGTTCGGCATCGGCATCAACTCGAAGATCGCGGTCGTCTTCATCCTCGCGGTCCTGCCGATCGTGATCAACACGGAGACGGGCATACGCACGGTCGACGGTCACCTGATCGAGACGGCGTACGCGTTCTCCGCGAGCCGCGCCCAGATCTTCCGCAAGGTGCTGCTCCCCGGCGCGCTCCCGCTGCTCGTCGCCGGCCTGCGGCTGGGGATCGGGCGCGGCCTGCTCGGCGTCGTCGCCGGCGAGCTGTTCGCCGCCCAGGCGGGCCTCGGCTACCTGATCTTCGCCTCGTCCCAGCTGTTCGACCCGGCCGGCGTGTTCGTCGGCATCACCGCGCTCGCGTTCGCCGGGATCGTGTCGGTGGCGCTGCTCAAGCGGGTGGAGAAGCGACTCGCCCCCTGGAGGACGGACACCGAATGAACGCGGACACCACCACCGCCACCCGCCGGCCCGTGGCGCCCCAGGACCCCGTGGCCGCCCTCGCGGAGGCCAAGGGCATCACCGCCGAGGGCATCACGATGGTGTTCCGACGGCGCGACAAGACGACGCTCGTGTGCGACGACGTGTCGTTCGAGGTCAAGCCGGGCGAGTTCGTCTCGATCGTCGGCCCGAGCGGCTGCGGCAAGACGACGCTCGCGCGCATCGTCGGGGGCCTGCTGCGACCCGTCGCCGGCACCGTGCGGATCGGCGGCGAGGTGATCACGGGCCCCGGGCCCGATCGTGGCTTCGTGTTCCAGCAGGACTCGCTGTTCCCGTGGCGCAACCTCGTCGACAACGTGCGCTTCGGCCTGGAGATCCAGGGAACGGGCAAGAAGGAGTCCTCGGAGCGCGCCCGCGAGATGATCGGCCTCGTCGGGCTCAGCGAGTTCGCCAACCACTACCCGCACGAGCTGTCCGGCGGGATGCGCCAGCGGGCGAACCTCGCGCGGGCGCTGGCGATCTCGCCCAACGTGCTGCTGATGGACGAGCCGTTCTCGGCGCTCGACGCGCAGACGCGCGAGTTCATGCAGGCCGAGCTCCTGCGCATCTGGCGCGAGCAGCGGCGCACCGTCCTGTTCATCACGCATCAGATCGACGAGGCCGTGTTCCTCTCCGACCGCGTGATCGTGATGAGCTCCCGCCCCGGCCGGATCCGCGACATCCACACGATCGGGCTGCCGCGGCCGCGAGACCTCCACGTCAAGCGAACGCCGGAGTTCGTGGGCTACACCGACGCCATCTGGCGCCAGATCGAACGCGAGGCGCGCCGTGACTTCGAGTCGGCGCCGACGGAGTCGTAGGGACATGGCGGCGCGCAAGCCTGCGGGCGATCGAGGCAGGGACGCCCGTATGCGGGCGCCGATCATGAGCCTGGTCGACCTCGCGGCCGAGAGCCTGCGCGAGGACGTGCTGTCCGGCACGCTCGCACCGGGCGAGCGCATCCTGCTCGATGCCGTCGCCTCGGAGCTGGGCATGAGCAACATCCCCGTGCGGGAGGCCCTGCGCACGCTCGCCACCGAGGGCCTCGTCGTCGCGATGCCCAATCGCGGCTACGTCGTCGCCGCCGCGACCGTCGAGGACCTCGACGAGACCTATCGCCTGCGGATGATGCTGGAGCCGCTCGCCGTCCGCCTCGCGGTGCCGCGCCTGAGCGAGGCGGACCTGGATCGCGCCGAGGGGCTGCTGGATGCGCTCGACGACGCCTTCGCGGAAGAGGACTGGCCGAGCTATCGGGTTCACCACCGCGAGTTCCACTTCGGCATCTACGAGCGATCCAACTCGCCCTGGCTCGTCCGGCTGACCGAGATGCTGTGGCTCAACACGCAGCGCTACCAGCGCATGACGACGCGGATCAGCGGCGAGCTGGAGGAGCGGGCGAAGGAGCACCGCAACATCCTCGACGCCTGCCGCCGCGGAGCCGCCGACGACGCCGCCGACCTGACCCACGACCACCTCTTCCGCGCGAAGGACAAGATCCGCGCCTTCCTCGTGGAGAACGAGATCGCCGCCGCGCACGTCGACGCCCGCAAGCCGCGCAAGCGCGTTCCGCGTGCGTCGAAGCGCGAGCCGGAGCACTCGTGAAGAGCACCTCACGTCCCATGCAGCACCGACCAGGAGAACTGTTTGATGTCCGTAGTTGACGATGACGTTGCCGTTGCCGTGGCCGTGGCCGACCACGGCACCATGGGCGTGGACTGGGAGGAGCGGATCGACTTCACGCGACTCCGCGACGAACGGCTGGCGAAGGCGCAGGCGGCCCTCGCCGCATCGGAGGCCGACCTGCTGTTCGTGTTCCGCACCGAGGACAGCCGCTACCTGACCGGCTATCGGCACCACCTCGGCCCGACGGCGCTGCTCGGGAACGCGACCGTGGTGCTCTCGCCGACGGACAAGCCGATCCTCTTCACGATGGACTACGAGCACTGCCGCTCGCGGATGCCGTGGCTGACCGACGACTGCCTGCAGCCGCGCGGCAACTTTCGCGAGGACGTCGGCATCAAGAAGTGGGCCGAGTCCGTCCAGTCGCTGATCGGCAGCCTCGACGGCAAGGTCGTCGGCATCGACCTGTGGACGGTCACGCTCGAGCAGGGGCTGCGCAAGGCGTTCCCCAACACCGAGTTCGTCGACGGCTACAAGATCCTGATGGACGCGAAGATCATCAAGACCCAGGACGAGATCGCGTGCCTGAAGGCGGCCAACGCGATCACCGAGGCCGGCATGGACGCGGCGCTCGAGATCCTGCGACCGGGCGTGCGCGAGTGCGAGGTCCTCGCCGCCGCATGGCAGAAGATGACCGCGCTGGGCAGCGAGTGGACGCAGTGCTCGAACATCGTCGCCTCGGGTCCCTACACGGCGCCCTATCGCCGGTTCACCTCCGACCGCATCATCCGCATGGGCGATCCGGTGATCATCGACATCGGCGGCTGCTTCAACGGCTACTGGGGCGACCTCACGCGCACGTGGGTGTGCGGCGACATCAAGCCGACCGAGGAGCAGCGCGTCTGGCACCAGCGGTGCTACAACGCCGTCTGGGAGTCGTGCGCCGCCGCCCGCGCCGGCAACACGACGGCCGACGTCTTCGCGGCCGCCGATCCGTACGTGCTCGACTCGCTCGGCCACGGCTCGGGCATGGCGCCCTGGGAGCCGCCGTACTTCAGCCCGCACACCAAGGAGGACCCGACCGAGCTCCTGCCGGGCATGCAGTTCAACCTCGAGCCCTACGCGGGCGAGCCGGGCATCGGCGGCTTCCGGCTCGAGAACAACCTCGTGGTCACCGAAGGCGACCCCGACATCTACACCACGTACCCCTTCGACGAGCGGCTGGTCGTCGACCTGCACCCGCTCGACACCTCCACCGGCCGGACGCGATAGGTCGGACCAGTCCCCGGCCCGGCGGCGGTCCTCGGCCAAACGAAATCATATATTTTATGCAAACGCACCATTTGGGAGGTTCCCGTGACTGAGCCCAGCGCGGTCGCAGACACCGAGCAACGCCCTGCGAACGAGCCGCGGGGCCCCCTCGACGGGGTCCGCGTCCTGAACATCGGCGGCCACTTGAGCGCCGGCCACTCCACGGCCCTCCTGGCCGACTTCGGCGCCGACGTCATCGCGATCGAGATGCCCGGGAAGGGCGACGCGCTGCGCGGCATGGGCCCGTTCTCCGACGGCAAGTCGCTGCGCTGGGTCGTCGTCGGCCGTGGCAAGCGCTCGATCACCGCCGACCTGCACACCGAGGAGGGACAGGAGCTCGTCCGCGAGCTCGTCCGCGACGTCGACGTGGTCGTCGAGAACTACCGCCCCGGGACGGTCGCGCGCTGGGGTCTCGCCTACGAGGACCTCAGGGCGATCAACCCGCGGATCATCATGCTCAGCATCAGCGGCTACGGGCAGACCGGCCCGAGCAGCTACAAGCCCGGGTTCGGGCGCGTGCTCGAGGCGGTCAGCGGGCTGATGAACAGCACCGGCATGCCCGATGGGCCGCCGATGCAGATCGGCGTCCCGGTCGTCGACTACATCACCGGCACGCTCGCGGCGATGGCCGTATCGATGGCCCTCTACCACCGCGACGTCCATCCCGACGGCGAGGGACAGCACATCGACGTCTCGCTCTACGAGACGGTCGTGCGGCTGCTCGACGCGCTGATCACGCGCTACGACGTGCTCGGCGACGTCCCGATGCGGATGGGCAACCGCTATCCCAACGTCGTGCCGTCCGACGTCTACCGCACCCGCGACGGCCGTTACGTCTTCCACAGCTCGGCGGCGCAGACGATCTTCGAGCGCCTCGCCAAGGCGATCGGTCGCGAGGACATGCTCACCGACGAGCGCTACGCGACGAACCTCCAGCGCATCGAGCGCATCGACGAGGTCAACGACATCGTCCAGGCGTGGTTCTCCGAGCACGACTACGAGGACGTGATCCGGATCATGGACGAGCACGGCGTCCCCGTCGGTCCCGTCAACACGATGAAGGAGGTCGCCCACGATCCGCACCTGCTCGAACGCGAGACGCTCGTGCGCATGGACGTCGAGGGCATCGGCCCCGTGCTCATGCCCGGGCTCGTGCCCAAGTTCTCGCGCACTCCCGGGCGCATCCGCCACCCCGGGCCGTCCGTCGGCCAGCACGACGCCGAGTTCGGCATCGGCGAGTAGCGCGCCGAGCCGTCGACCACAGGAGGAGACGCACCATGAAGGCCCTTCGCAGCCTGCTGAGCACCCCGGGCAACCGCACGGACATGCTCGAGAAGGCGCTCGGCTACGGCGCCGACGCCATCATCGTCGACCTCGAGGACTCGGTGCCCGACTCGCACCAGGCCGAGGGTCGGATCTGCACCCGGGAGTTCATCGACGCCAAGGGCTCGGAGGGGGTGATC
>DASZVK010000072.1:0-13966 GCA_035547175.1 Solirubrobacteraceae bacterium | reverse complement strand
TCCGCGGCGCGGGCCAGCTCGCCCGCGGTCGCCTCGCCCCGCTTGGCGAGCGCCATCATCGCGTGAAGCTGGGCGAGCGTCAGGCCGTCGTGGCCGGGCCGGTCGCGCGAGCGCAGCCGCCGCTCGGCGGCAAGCAGCTCGGCGACCGCCTGGCGCAGCTGCGCGAGCGTCTGCGCCGGAGCGGCTGCGGCGGTCCGGCTCACGCCGCCTCCGGGGCCAGGGCCAGCTCGCCCGTGGGCGGGTCGGCGGCCGGCTTCGCCGTCGCCTGGGCGCGGGCCAGCGCGCGCCGCTCGGAGCGCATCAGCAGCCAGGCCGGGACGAGCGCCACGACGCTGATCGCGACCACCCACCAGTAGGTCGTGGCGAACGCCGAAGCGCTCGCCGCGGGCGTGCGCGCGCCGCTCAGGTGGCTCTGCAGGATCACCGTGAAGACGGCCACGCCCATCGAGCCGCCGACGCGCTGGAGCACGGTCAGCTGCGGCGAGGCGTCGGCCACCTGGTCGCGGCGCAGCCCGGCGAAGGCGGCGGTCATGGCCGGCATCATCGAGGTGCCGATGCCGATGCCGCGGACGACCATCGCGGCGCCGAGGAGCACGTAGGACGTGCCCGACCCCACGAAGGCGAACGGCACGGTGGACAGGGCGGTGACGACGACGCCGCCGACGGTCGTGGCCCCGGCGCCGAAGCGCTCGGTCAGGCGGGCGCTCACGTGCATGGCGAAGGCCGCGCCGATGCCCTGGGGCATGAGCAGCAGGCCGGTGACCACGGCGCCCTCGCCGCGCGCCTCCTGGAAGTAGAGCGGCATCAGGATCATCGCGCCGAACAGCGTCGCCCCGAGCGCGAACGTGGTGATCGAGGCCGCGCGATAGCCCGGATCGGAGAACAGGCGCAGGTCCAGCAGCGGGGCGGGCACGCGCAGCGACCGGGCCACGAAGGCGAGCAGCAGCGCGAGGCCGACGAGGACCGGGATCACCACGCCCGGCGCCGTCAGCGAGCCGGCCGAGCCGGTCTGGGCCAGGCCGTAGGTGACGAGCGCCACGCCGGGCCCGACGAGCAGCAGGCCGGCGAGGTCCAGCGGGCCGGCCTCCTCGCGCTCGCCGGAGGGCAGCAGCCGCGTGGCGACGGCGACGGCGGCCACGCCGATCGGGACGTTGACGAGGAAGATCCACTGCCAGCCCGCGTGCTCGAGCAGCAGGCCGCCGAGCGTCGGGCCGAAGATCGGGGCGAGGACGATCGGCACGCCGATCGCGCTCATCACGCGCGCAATGTTCTTCGGGCCGGCCGCCCGCACGAGGATCGTCTGGCCCACGGGCGTGATGATGCCGCCGCCGAGGCCCTGGAGCACGCGGAAGGCGATCAGCGACGTGCTCGACCAGGCCAGGCCGCAGAGGGCGGAGCCGGCGGTGAAGAGCACGAGCGCCGCGATGTACAGGCGCTTGGCCCCGATGCGGCGCGTGGCCCAGGTCGTGATCGGCAGCATCGTGGCCAGCGCGAGCAGGTAGCCGGTGGCCACCCACTGGATCTCGTCGAGCGAGACGTGCAGGTCGAGCGACAGGTCGCGCAGCGCGACGTTGACGATCGTCGTGTCGAGCACGCTCATGATCGCGCCGAGGACGATCACCACGGCGATGCGCGCGACGTGGGGCTCGAGGCGGTGGGAGGAGGCGGAGGCCGAAGTCATTTCGATGCCAAAATACTAGCAGCCAAATCGTTGCCCGCCCAACGAAGCAGCTCCCGCCGGGCCCTGCGATCTCAGAAGTCGGCGGTCGCCGGCAGGCCGGCGTAGTTCTCCGCCAGCGAGCGCCGCGCGGTCTCGGAGCGGAAGACGTAGTCCAGCCGCGAGCGCTGCAGGCCGTCGTCGAACGGGCCGCCGTCGAGGCGGTGCAGCAGCTGGGTCATGTGGTTGGAGAAGTCCTGCGCGCGCCACACGCGCCGCAGCGCCCGCTCCGAGTAGGAGTCCAGCCCCGAGGCGTCGCCCGAGCCGTAGAAGCGCTCGAGCCCGTCGGCCAGCAGGCGGACGTCGTTGACGGCGAGGTTGAGGCCCTTGGCGCCCGTTGGCGGCACGATGTGCGCGGCGTCGCCGCACAGGAAGACGCGCCCGTGGCGCATCGGCTCGGCGACGAACGAGCGCATCGGCGTGACGCCCTTGTCGAAGATCTCGCCCTCGTTGACGGAGAAGCCGTCGGCCGCCAGGCGCAGCTGCAGCTCGCTCCAGACGCGGTCGTCGCTCCAGTCGCCGGGGTCCTCGTCGGGCGGCACCTGGAGGTACAGGCGGCTCACCGACGGCGAGCGCATCGAGTACAGCGCGAAGCCGTGCTCGTGCCAGGCGTAGATCAGCTCGTCGGTCGCCGGCGCCGCGTGCGCGAGGATCCCCAGCCAGGCGAACGGGTAGGCGTGCTCGAGCGTGCGGACGTGGTCGGCGATCGCCGTGCGGCAGATGCCGTGGAAGCCGTCGCAGCCGGCGACGAAGTCGCACTCGATCAGCTGCTCGGCGCCGTCGAGCGCGAAGCGCACGCCGGGCCGCTCGGAGTCGACGCCCTCGACCGCCGACGCCGGGGCCTCGAAGCGCAGCTCGCCGCCGCCCTCCAGCCACGCGTCGATCAGGTCCTTGACGACCTCCTGCTGGCCGTAGATCGTCACCCGCCGGCCCGTCAGCTCGGCGATGTCGACGTCGCAGGTCTCGCCGGCGCACCGCAGGCGGATGCCGTCGTGCGGCAGGCCCTCGCGGCGCATGCGCTCGCCGACGCCGATCTCCTCGAGCAGGTCGGTCGTGTTCTGCTCGAGCAGCCCGGCGCGGACGCGGCCCTCGACGTAGGCGCGGTCGCGCGCCTCGATCACGACGCAGTCGATGCCGGCGCGCCGCAGCAGGTGCGCCAGCGTCATGCCGGCGGGACCGGCGCCCACGATGGCCACCTGGGTGCGCATCGCCGCAGACCCTAGCGAGCGCCGTGCCGCCCGCACCGCTGGCGCGCGACTTGCGCTCGGTGGCATGCTTCGCGCACGCGGGACGACATTCCCATGTCGTCTCCACCTATCTGAAGGGGAAGAACAGTGAAGAGATACGTACGTCTCCCGGCCGTGATCGCGGCCGGGTTGCTCCTGGCCTTCTCGGCCGTGGCGTTCGGGAAGGCCCACACCTCGGCGACGCCGACGATCAACTACGTCGAGGGCACCGCGCCCGACTACCTCGACCCCCAGCTGGGCTACACGACCCAGGCCTGGGAGGTCCACTGGCTGACCAACATCGGCCTCTACACCTACGCCCACGCCAACGGCCAGGCCGGCACCAAGCTGATCCCGGGCATCGCCAAGGCCCAGCCGCACGTCTCGGCCGACGGCAAGACCTACACGGTCCAGGTCCGCAGCGGCCTGAAGTACTCCGACGGGACGCCCGTCAAGGCCGAGGACTTCGCCTACTCGATCGAGCGCGCGATCAAGCTCGGCTGGGGCGGCAAGTCGTTCTACACCGGCTACATCGTCGGCGCCGACGCCTTCGACAAGGGCAAGGCCAAGTCGATCTCCGGCATCAAGACGTCGGGCAGCACGATCACGATCAAGCTGACGACGGCCTACGGCGCGTTCGAGAACGTCCTCGCGCTGCCGCCGTCGGGCTTCGTGCCCAGCGGCACGGCGATGAAGAACCTGTCGTCCTCGCCGCCTCCCGGCTTCGGGCCCTACAAGATCGACAAGGTCGTCCCGAACAAGTCGTTCTCGGTCGACCTCAACCCGAACTACACGCCGATCGCCGGCGTCCCCAAGGGCAAGGCGAACATCAGCGTGAAGATCGCGGCCACGACCCAGACCGAGGCCGAGTCGGTGCTCAACAACTCGGCCGACGTGTTCGACTGGGGCGACCAGGTCCCACCGTCGCTGCTGTCCCAGGTGAAGGCGAAGGCGGCCTCGCGCTACAAGCTCGAGCCGACGATCTCGACCTTCTACTTCTTCATGAACACGCAGACCAAGCCGTTCAACAACCAGCTCGCCCGCGAGGCCGTCAACTACGCGATCGACCGCAGGGCGATCTCGCGCCTGAACGGCGGCAACTTCATCCCGACGTGCTGGTTCCTGCCCGACGGGATGGTCGGCCACACCAACGCCAAGTGCCCGTACGGCGACCCCAACAAGGCGCCGCAGCTGGCCAAGGCCAAGGCGCTCGTCAAGCAGGCGGGCCTCGTCGGCACCCCGGTCACCGTCTGGGGCCAGGACCGCAGCCCGCGCAAGGAGTTCGTCGACTACTACGCCGGCGTGCTGAAGTCGCTCGGGTTCAAGGTCACGGAGAAGATCATCTCCTCGGCCCAGTACTGGGCGACGATCGGCAACGCGAAGACCCCGAACGTCCAGACCGGCTTCGCCGACTGGAACCAGGACTTCCCGCACCCGGCCGACTTCTACTTCCTCGCGGAGTCGAAGTCGATCCAGCCGCTGAACAACGAGAACTTCAGCATGATCAAGGACTCGTACATCGACAAGACGGTGGCGCGGCTGGGCAAGTACGGCGGCTCGAAGCTGTCGTCGGTGGCCGGCAGCTGGGCGAAGCTCGAGCAGTACACCGCCAAGAAGGCGTACTACGCGAACTACGGCCAGCAGGAGGTCCCGCTGTTCACGAGCTCGAAGATCGACTTCGGCAAGGTGATCTTCACTCCCGTCTACGGCACGGACTGGTCGTCCCTGTCGGTCAAGTAGCCAGGCGGACGGGCGGGGCCCCGCCCGCGCCCCGCCCGTCGCCGCTCCGTCATGTCCAGTGACGCCATCGGCACCGGCTTCTCGGCGGACCCCTCCGAGCTGCGCGCCACGCACGAGGTCGAGCACCCGGCCGGCATCGGCCCCTACCGGCTCGCCTGGCGGCGCCTGCGGCGCAACCGCATCGCGCTCGCGTTCGGGGCGCTGTTCGTGGTGCTCGTACTGCTGTGCCTGCTGGCGCCCGTCTACGCGAGCGAGATCGCGCACACGGGGCCCAACGTCAACCACATCACCGATCAGGTTCACGTCGGCGGCAAGCTCAAGGACGTCGTCTCGCTCGAGGGCGTGCCGATCGGCCCGACCTGGCACGGCCGCTTCTTCCTCGGCGCCGACTCCAACGGCCGCGACGTCGCCGTGCGCCTGCTCTACGGCGGGCGCAACTCGCTCGAGGTCGGCGCCGTCGCGACGCTGATCACGATCATCCTGGCGACGATCCTCGGCACCGTCGCCGGCTTCTTCCGCGGCTGGGTCGACGGGATCATCGCCCGCGTGCTCGACGTCATCTGGGCCTACCCGGTGATCCTGCTGGGGGTCGCGCTCGGCGTCGCGCTGGCCGTCGGCGGCCTCAACCTCGGCGTCTTCAAGCTCCAGGGCAACTCGCTGATGGTGCCCGCGGCGATCATCGGCTTCGTCTACGTGCCCTACGTCGCCAAGCCGATCCGCGCCCAGGTGCTCGGCCTGCGCGAGAAGGAGTTCGTCGACGCCGCCCGCACGCAGGGCCTCAGCCCGCTGCGGATCATGGTCGAGGAGATCCTGCCCAACGTCGCCTCGACGATCATCGTCTTCGTCCCGCTGATCGTCGCCAACTCGATCCTCACCGAGGCGGGCCTGTCGTACCTCGGCGCCGGCGTGCAGCCGCCCAACCCGTCGTGGGGCACGATGATCGGCGACGGCATCCGGCTGATCCCGAGCGCGATCCACCTGACGATCGTGCCCGGGCTGATGCTCGTGCTGACGATCCTCGGCATCAACGTCTTCGGCGACGGCGTCCGCGACGCCCTCGACCCCCGCGCCAAGGTGCGCATCGAGCGCTGATGGCCCGCTTCGTCACGCGCCGCGCGATCTCGGTCGTGCTCGTGCTGTTCGCGATCTCGGTGATGACGTTCCTGATCTTCCAGGCGATCCCGAGCGGCGACCCCGCGCTGCGCCTGGCCGGCAAGACGGCGACCCACCAGGACATCCTCGACATCCGCAAGAAGTGGGGGCTCGACCAGCCGATCTACGTCCAGTACGCGAAGATGATGCAGCAGGTCTTCACCGGCAAGGTGATCTCCTACACGCAGCAGCTCAACGTCCTCGACGAGCTGCGGCGCGACGCCCCGGCGACGTTCTCGCTGGCGATCGGCGCCGGCGTGATCTGGCTGGGGCTGGGGATCCTCTTCGGCGCGCTCAGCGCCATGCGCGCGGGCGGCATCCTCGACCGGGCGCTGACGGTCCTGTCGATGGTCGGCGTCTCGACGCCGGTGTTCTTCGTCGGCGCGATGCTCAGCTACTACCTCGGCTACAAGGCCGGGATCTTCCCGCTGAGCGGCTACGTGAAGTTCACGACGAGCCCCTGGCAGTGGTTCACGCACCTGCTGATGCCGTGGTTCACGCTGTCGATCGTCTTCATCGGCGTCTACTCGCGCGTGCTGCGCTCGACGATGCTCGACACGATCAACGAGGACCACGTGCGCGCCGCGCGCGCCAAGGGCATCAGCGAGCGCCGCGTGATGGCGCGCCACGTGCTGCGCAACTCGCTGATCCCGGTCATCTCGCTGTTCGGGCTGGACTTCGCGGCCGTGATCGGCGGCGGCGCGATCCTCACCGAGTCCGTCTTCGGCCTGCAGGGCATCGGCCAGTACGCGGCCGAGTCGGTCGGGCGGCTCGACATCCCGCCGGTGCTGGTGATCACGATGCTGGGCGCGTTCTTCGTCGTGATCCTCAGCGCGATCGCCGACGTCGTCTACGCGCTCCTGGACCCGAGGATCCGGATCTGATGGCGCCGCTGCTCGAGGTCGACGACCTGCACGTCAGCTTCGTCACCGAGGAGGGGACGGTCCACGCCGTCGACGGTGTGTCGTTCGCGATCGACGCGGGCGAGGTCGTGGCGATCGTCGGCGAGTCGGGCTCGGGCAAGTCGGTGACGTCGATGACGCTGATGGGCCTGACGCGCTCGCCCAACGCGCGCTTCTCCGGGACGGCCCGGCTCGGCGACGTCGAGCTCGTCGGCGCCAGCGACGCCGAGCTGCGCCGCGTGCGGGGCGCCGAGATCGCGATGGTCTTCCAGGACCCGATGACGTCGCTGAACCCGGTCTACCGGATCGGCGACCAGATCGCCGAGCAGATCCGCGCGCACGAGCCGGGCATCGGCAAGGACGAGCTGCGCGAGCGCGTCGTCGACCTGCTCGGCCGCGTCGGCATCCCGCGCGCCGCCGAGCGGATGCGCTCCTACCCGCACGAGTTCTCGGGCGGCATGCGCCAGCGCGTGATGATCGCGATGGCGCTGTCGTGCTCGCCGCGGCTGCTGATCGCCGACGAGCCGACGACGGCGCTCGACGTCACGATCCAGGCGCAGATCCTGCGCGAGCTGCGCCAGCTGCGCGGCGAGACCGGCACCGGGATCATCCTCGTCACGCACGACCTCGGCGTCGTCGCGGACATCGCCGATCGCGTGCTGGTCATGTACGCGGGGCGCGTCGTCGAGCAGGGCACGCTCGACGAGCTCTTCTACGACCCCAAGCACCCCTACACGTGGGGGCTGCTCGGCTCGATCGCGCGCATCGACTCCGACCCCGGCGAGCGGCTGCCGGCGATCCCCGGCTCGCCGCCGTCGCTGGTCAACCCGCCGGCGGGCTGCCACTTCCGGCCGCGCTGCCCGCACGCCTTCGACCGCTGCGTCGAGGTGCCCGAGCTGGAGGCGCGCACGCCCGGCAATGCGACGCACCTCGACCGCTGCTGGCTGCCCGACGAGCGCAAGCTCGCGCTGCGCGAGGTCGACGGGCAGATCGGCCTGGCCTTCGGCGAGACGGTGATCTCGTGAAGCCGGCGGAGCGACCGCAGGAGGGCGCGGTCGAGGCGCCGGCGCAGCCGCCGCTGCTGGAGGTCGAGGACCTCGAGGTCCACTTCCGCGTGCGCGCGGGGCTGCTCCTCGACCACGCCAGCGGCCACGTCCACGCGGTCGACGGCGTCTCGTTCGGCCTCGCCGAGGGGGAGACGCTGGGCGTCGTCGGCGAGTCGGGCTGCGGCAAGTCGACGCTGATCCGCGCGCTGATCCGGCTCGTCGACGCGACCGGCGGCACGATCCGCTTCCGCGGCGCCGACATCACCAAGGCCGGCCGCCGCGAGCTGGCGCCGGTGCGGCGCGAGATGCAGATGGTCTTCCAGGACCCGCAGGCGTCGCTGAACCCGCGCAAGCGCGTCGGCCAGATCGTCGGCGGCCCGCTGCGCCGCCGCGGCGTCCCGCGCGAGGCGGTCGACGGGCGCGTGCGCGAGCTGCTGGCGACCGTCGGCCTGAACCCCGAGCACGTCAACCGCTTCCCGCACGAGTTCTCCGGCGGCCAGCGCCAGCGCATCGGCATCGCCCGCGCCCTGGCCGCCGATCCCAGGCTGATCCTGCTCGACGAGCCGGTCTCGGCGCTCGACGTCTCGATCCAGGCGCAGGTCGTCAACCTGCTCGAGGAGCTGCAGGAGGAGCTCGGCCTGAGCTACGTGTTCGTCGCCCACGACCTGTCGGTCGTCCGCCACGTCAGCGACCGCGTCGCCGTGATGTACCTCGGCAAGATCGTCGAGATCTCCCCGGCCGCCGAGCTCTACGAGCGGCCGATCCACCCCTACACCGAGGTGCTGCTCTCGGCGATCCCGATCCCCGACCCGCGCGAGAACCGCGAGCGCGAGCGGACGGTGATCGGCGGCGAGCCGCCGAGCGCGCTCGCCCCGCCCTCGGGCTGCCGCTTCCGCACGCGCTGCCCGTTCGCGACCGAGGTCTGCGCCGAGGTCGAGCCGCCGCTGACCGAGTACTCGGGCGGCCACCTCGCGGCCTGCCACCACCCACGCAACGTGGAGCGGTCGGCTAGCGTCGCCGCATGAGCACGATCATGGAGGGCAGGGCCGGCCTGGTCACGGGCGCGGCCGGCGGCATCGGGCGGGCGACGGCGATCGCGTTCGCGCGCGAGGGGGCGGCGGTCGTCGTCTCCGACCTCGAGTCCAGGGCCGCCGACGGGGAGGAGACGGTGCGCCTGATCGAGCAGGCCGGCGGGCGCGCGACGTTCGTCGCCGCCGACGTGCGCCGGGCGTCCGACCACGAGGCGCTGGTGCGTGCGGTGCGCGACGCCTACGGGCGCTTCGACTTCGCCCACAACAACGCCGGCGTCGAGCAGCAGCACACGATCGCCGAGACGACCGAGGAGGAGTGGGACCTCATCTGCGAGGTCAACCTCAAGGGCGTCTTCCTCGCGCTCAAGGCGCAGCTTCCCGCGATGACCGAGCAGGGCCACGGCGCGATCGTCAACACCGCGTCGCTGGCCGGGCTGATCGGCGCCCCCGCGCTCGGGCCGTACGTCGCCAGCAAGCACGGCGTCGTCGGCCTGACGAAGACGGCCGCGATCGAGGCGGCGCCGGCGGGCGTGCGCGTCAACGCGGTGTGCCCGGCGGCGATCGCGACGGCGATGATCCTCGGGCTCGAGCCCGAGCGCCAGGCGGAGCTGGCCTCGCCGCAGGCGCTCAAGCGCATCGGCCAGCCGTCCGAGGTCGCCGAGGCGGTCGTCTGGCTGGCGTCCGAGCGGGCGTCGTTCGTGACCGGCACCGCGATGGCGGTCGACGCCGGCTCGACGGCCGGGATCGTGCTGCCCGGGGAGATCGCCGGCCTGGGGGCGTGAGCGCGACGCGCAGCGGGCGACGCTCAGGTAGTGTGCGCAAAGTGACTGTCAGTGCGCATCGCGAACACATGTGGGGCCGGCGCGGTGGCTGAGGTCGTCTCGCTGCAGGAGGGCGTCGCCGAGCTCGTCTCCGACGGCGACAGCGTCGCCCTCGAGGGCTTCACGCACCTGATCCCGTTCGCGGCCGGCCACGAGCTGCTGCGCCAGGGGCGCCGGGAGCTCGAGCTGATCCGGATGACCCCGGACCTGCTCTACGACCAGATGATCGGCCTCGGCGCCGCGCGCCGGCTGGTCTTCTCCTACGGCGGCAACCCGGGCGTCGGCTCGCTGCACCGCTTCCGCGACGCGATCGAGAACGGCTGGCCGCACGCGATCGAGATCGAGGAGCACAGCCACGCCGGCATGGCCAACCGCTACGCCGCCGGCGCCGCCGCGCTGCCGTTCGCCGTGATGCGCGGCTACGCCGGCACGGACCTCGCCGCGCACACCAACGTCAGGACGATCGAGTGCCCGTTCACGGGCGAGCGGCTCGCGGCCGTCCCGGCGCTGACGCCGGACGTCGCGATCGTCCACGCCCAGGAGGCCGACCGCCGCGGCAACGTCCAGCTCTGGGGCATCCCCGGCGTGCAGAAGGAGGCGCTGCTCGCGGCCCGGCGCTCGCTGGTCACCGTCGAGCGGATCGTCGACGAGCTCGAGCCGCGCCCCGGCGGCGTCGTGATCCCCGGCTGGGTGATCGACGCCGTGGCCGAGGCGCCGAAGGGCAGCACGCCCTCCTACAGCCTCGGCATCACCACCCGCGACAACGACTTCTACCGCTTCTGGGACGAGGTCTCGCGCGACCGCGACCGGTTCACCGCCTGGATGAGGGAGCACGTCCTCGATGCCTGAGCAGGCGACCAACGGCGAGCTGCAGACGGTCGTCGCCGCGCGGCGCCTGGTCGACGCCGGCAGCGTCTTCATCGGCGTCGGGCGCCCGAGCACGGCGGCGCTGCTGGCGCGCATGGTCCACAACCCCGAGCTCGTGCTCGTCTACGAGTCGGGGACGATCGGCGCCAAGCCGTTCCACGTGCCGCTGTCGATCGGCGACGGCGAGCTGGCCGAGACCGCCGACGTCGTCGTCTCGGTGCCGGAGATGTTCAACTACTGGATCGGGCCGGGCCGGATCGACGTCGCCTTCCTCGGCGCCGCCCAGGTCGACCGCTTCGCCAACCTCAACTCGACGGTGATCGGCGACTACGAGCACCCGAAGACGCGCCTGCCCGGCGCGGGCGGCGCGCCGGAGATCGCGGCGAGCTGCGGCGAGGTCGTGATCGTCGCGCCGCACACGAGGCGCACGTTCGTCTCCGAGCTCGACTTCGTCACGACGGTGGGTCACGGCGACGGTCCGGGCGCGCGCGAGCGGCTCGGCTTCCGCGGTCGGGGGCCGACCGCGGTGATCACCGACCTCGGCGTGCTCGAGCCCGACGAGCGGACCAAGGAGCTGACCCTGACCGCCGTCCACGAGGGCGTCACGCCCGAGCAGGTCCAGGAGGCGACCGGCTGGGAGCTGCGCGTCGCCGACGACCCGCGCACGACCGAGCCGCCGAGCGACGAGGAGCTCTCGGCGCTGCGGGAGCTGACGAGCCGATGACGCCGGCCTACCTCTACGACTACGTGCGCACGCCGATCGGCCGCTTCGGCGGCGCGCTGGCGGGCGTGCGCCCCGACGACCTCGCCGCGCACGTCGTCAAGGAGCTGGTGGCCCGCAGCCCGCAGCTCGACGTCGAGCGCATCGACGACGTCCTCTTCGGCGACGCCAACGGTGCCGGCGAGGACAACCGCAACGTCGCGCGCATGGCCGCGCTCCTCGCCGGGCTGCCGACGAGCGTGCCCGGCGCGACCGTCAACCGGCTGTGCGGCTCAGGCATGGAGGCGGCGATCGAGGCGACCCGCGCGATCGAGACCGGCGACGCGTCGCTCGTGCTCAGCGGCGGCGTCGAGTCGATGAGCCGCGCGCCGTGGGTGCTGCTCAAGCCGTCGCGGGCCTACCCGGCCGGGCACGAGACGCTGCACTCCAGCACGCTCGGCTGGCGCATGGTCAACCCGAGGATGCCCGCCGAGTGGACGATCTCGCTCGGCGAGAGCACCGAGAAGCTGGCCGGCATCCACGGCGTCTCGCGCGAGGACCAGGACGCGTTCGCGCTCGACAGCCACCGCAAGGCCGCGCGCGCGTGGGACGAGGGCTTCCTCGCCGGCGAGGTCGTCGCCGTGCCTGACGTCGAGCTGGCCCGCGACGAGTCGATCCGCGACGACACGACGGCGGAGAAGCTCGCCGCGCTGCGGCCCGCGTTCCGCGAGGGCGGCACGGTCACGGCCGGCAACTCGTCGCCGCTCAACGACGGCGCCGCGGCGCTGTTCCTCGGCGACGAGGCGGCGGGCAGGACGCTGGGACGCGACCCGATCGCGCGGATCGTCTCGCGCGCCGTCAACGCGGTCGATCCCGACGTCTTCGGCTTCGCCCCGGTGGAGGCCGCCAACCGCGCGCTGGCCAGGGCCGGGATCGGCTGGGGCGACCTCGCGGCGGTCGAGCTCAACGAGGCCTTCGCGGCCCAGTCGCTGGCCTGCGTCCGGGCCTGGCCGGAGCTCGACCCGGCGCTCGTCAACCACAACGGCGGCGCGATCGCAATCGGGCATCCCCTCGGATGTTCCGGGACGCGGATCCTGGGAACCTTGGCGCGGCAACTCAAGCGCCGCGGGGGCGGATACGGCCTCGCGGCGATCTGCATCGGAGTCGGACAAGGATTGGCGATGGTGATCGAGGCATGAGCGACACGCAGGAGACCGAGGACGTCCGGGTCATCTACGACCCGGTCGTCGAGACGCCGACGAGCTACGGGCGCGAGCCGGCCGACGCCCACCCGCCGCTGGACTACCCGCCCTACAAGTCCACGCAGCTGCGCCACCCCAAGGAGCCGCTGATCTACCTGCCCCAGCAGGTCACCGAGATCACCGGGCCGCAGCTCGGCCGCGGCGTCTCCGTGCTGGGCGAGCTCGACAACGACCTCACCAAGCAGAAGCAGGGCATGCCGATCGGCGAGCGGATCACCGTGTCCGGCCGCGTCTTCGACACCGAGGGCAAGCCGATCCGCAACACGCTCGTCGAGATCTGGCAGGCCAACGCCGCCGGGCGCTACCAGCACCGCTGGGACCGCTGGGAGGCGCCGCTGGACCCGAACTTCCACGGCGCCGGGCGCACCGTCACCGACGACCAGGGCCGCTACTCGTTCACGACGATCAAGCCGGGCCCGTACCCGTGGGGCAACCACTACAACGCGTGGCGGCCGGCGCACATCCACTTCTCGCTGATGGGCCGCGCGTTCACGCAGCGGCTCGTGACGCAGATGTACTTCCCCGGCGACCCGTTCTTCCCGTACGACCCGATCTTCAACTCGGTGCGCGACGAGAAGGCTCGCGAGCGGATGATCTCGGCGTTCGACATCCACGCCACGGTGCCGAACTTCTCGGCCGCCTACACGTGGGACATCTACCTGCGCGGCCCCGGGGCCACGCCGTTCGAGGAGGCGTTCTGATGCCCGCTCCCGAGCCGGTCATGACCGTGTTCCCGACGACCCCGTCGCAGACGGTCGGGCCGTACTTCGCGATCGGGCTCGTCGGCCCGCCGTGGCCCGACGCGGCGCTCGCCGTGCCCGAGGGCGCCCCGGGCGCGATCCGCATCGGCGGCATGGTCTACGACGGCGCCGGCGTCGAGATCCCCGACCACATCGTCGAGGTCTGGGGCGCCGACCCCGAGGGCCGCTTCGCCGACCTGCACGGCTACGGCGGCCCGTCCGAGCACGAGGGCTTCCGCGGCTTCGCGCGCTCGGGCGACGAGGACGGCGACGGCTCGTGGTCGGTGCTGACGCTCAAGCCCGGCCCGGTGCCCGGCCTCGGCGGCACGACGCAGGCGCCGCACCTCGACGTGTCGGTGTTCGCGCGCGGGATGCTGCACCGCGTCGTGACGCGGATCTACTTCGCCGACGAGGAGGAGGCCAACGCGGCCGACCCCGTCCTGCGGACGGTGCCCGCCGAGCGGCGTCATACGCTGCTCGCGCAGCCGGTCGACGGCGGCTACGAGATCGACATCCACGTCCAGGGGCCGAACGAGACTGTCTTCTTCGCCGTCTGACGACGCGCCTCCGAGCGTCTTCTCGGGCGTCTTCGCCCGCGGAGGCGCCGCCGAGCGCGTCGGCGGGCGGGCCTGGCTGCAGGCGATGCTCGACGTCGAGGCGGCGCTCGCTCGGGCCTGCGCGGCCGAGGGGCTGATCGAGGCCGCGCACGCCGACGCGATCGCCGCGGCGTGCACGGCCGAGCGCTTCGACCTCGGGGCGATC